>JAQUNQ010000007.1 GCA_028717505.1 Candidatus Peribacteraceae bacterium | reverse complement strand
CCCCCCGGCACCGGCGTGATGGCGGAAGCCTTCACGGAGACGGAGGCGGAGTCACAGTCGCCCACGAGGCCCTTCTCCGTCTTGTTCATGCCCACATCGATGATCACGACGCCCTCCTTCACCATGGAGCCGGTGACGAGTCCCGCCTTGCCCACGGCCACGATGAGGATGTCCGCCTGCCGCGTGAGGGAGGCGAGGTCCGGCGTGCGGCTGTGGCAGATGGTCACCGTCGCGTCGCGATTCAGGAGCATGACGGCGATCGGCTTGCCCACGGTGTTGCTCCGCCCCACTACGACGACATGCTTGCCGGCCACGGGAATTCGGTAGTGCTCGAGGAGCGCGATGATGCCGCTCGGGGTGGCGGGCGGGAGGTGCTCGAACTCCGTCGAGAGGAACATCTTTCCGAGGTTGTACGCCCCGAACCCGTCCACGTCCTTCTTCGGATCGATCACGCGGATAATCTCCGGAACATGCTTTTGCAGATGCGCGGGGAGGGGCACCTGCACGATGAAGCCGGTGACATCGGGGTCGGCATTGAGCTTCTGCACCGTGTCCATCAGCGTGGCGAGCGTCGTCTTCTCCGGGAGGTGGATATGTTCACTCCGCATGCCCACAGCTTCGCAGCTCTTGAACTTCTGCCGGATATAGCTCGCGCTCGCCGGATCATTCCCCACCTGCACCACCACGAGCTTGGGGTCGAGGGCCTTCACCTTCGGCTGGAGCGCGGCGAGGAGCGCATCGGCGGCTTCGCGGCCGGAGAGGAGGAGGGGCGGCATGGCTGCATTGTATCAGGTTCCTCTCTTGTTTGTGAGGAGGGCAGAGAGTGAGGAGTGAGTAGATAGTAGAAATGAGGGAATACAAACAGATATCAGCATCCCCGTACTACCCACTACCAACTACCCACTACGCACTCAACCTCGCCACACGCTCCGCCGCTTCCTCGAGCGGGCCGGAGGTATCGATGACAATGGCCGAGGGGTCCTCCGCTGCGAGTCGCTGGTACGCCGCATAGACCTTCTTCTGGAGGTCACGCTTCTCGAGTGCATCGTGCGCCTCCCGCTTGCCCATGCGTTCCCCGAGGACGGAGAAGGGCGGTAGGAGCACGAGGAGGATATCCGGCCTCCGGAAGTCTTTCGTCATGGCTCGGAGTGTTTCATGCGGGAGTCCGAGCGCCTCGCCGTAGGCGATGGTGGAGTGGAAGGAGCGGTCGGAGATCACGGTCTCCCCGCGGGCGAGCGCCGGCTCGATGACTTCCCGGAGGTGCCACGCGCGATCCTCACAGAAGCGCTTCTGGAGGGCGAGGGGGTCGATGGGCTTGTGCGTGTGCAGGTCTCTGCGGATTTCGCTGCCGATGGGCCCGTCCGTCGGCTCGAAGGTGAGGACGACTGCCCGCCCTTCGCGCGTGAGGCGGTCCGCGAGGAGCTTGCTGTGCTTCGTGGTGCCGGCGCCGTCGGGGCCTTCGAGGACGATGAATGTTCCGGGCATGGTTGGACGAGTATAGCGCGTTCTCCTGTGTGTTGAAGTGCGGAAATATTGCCTCCTCTCCGGCTCCTCCCTCCAGCGCCAACGCCAACAGGGAGAGGGTAGGGTGAGGGCGAGTGTCAGAGAAGGGGAATTTTAAAAAAGGGGGAACCGTTGGTTCCCCCGTTTTGATCAAAAGTCCATCCCCCCTCCGCCTCCCGGCATCTGCGGCATCGGTTCTTCCTTCTTGGGGATCTCCGTCACGGCGACCTCGAGCGTGAGGAACATGGAGGCCACGGAGGCGGCGTTCTCCAGCGCGGAGCGCGTGACTTTCTTCGGGTCGATGACGCGCGCCTTCACGAGGTCCTCGTACTTGGCCGTGATCACGTTGTAGCCGTCGTTCCCCTTGAGGTGCCTCACTTTCTCGTAGACGACCTCGCCGGTGATGCCGGCGTTATCCGCGATCTGGCGGCAGGGGGCGGGCAGGGCGTTCATCACGATTTCAATGCCGATTTGCTCGTCCTCGTTGTCGCTCTTGAGCTTCTCGAGCGCGGGCATGCAGCGGATGTACGCGGTGCCTCCGCCGGGGACGATGCCCTCCTCCGCGGCGGCGCGGGTGGCAGAGAGCGCATCCTCTACGCGGTGCTGCTTCTCCTTCTGTTCCACTTCCGTCGCGGCCCCGACTTTGATGACGGCGACTCCGCCGCTGAGCTTCGCGAGACGTTCCTGCAGCTTCTCCTTGTCGAAGTCGGATGTCGTCTTCTCGAGGGTGATCTTGATCTCCTTGATGCGTCGCTCGATGTCTGCCTTCTCCCCGCGGCCGTCAGCGATGAGCGTCTTGTCCTTGTCGGCCACGACCCGCCGCGCCCGTCCGAGATCATCGATCGTGGCGTTCTCGAGCTTCAGGCCCACCTCCTCGGAGATCACGCGTCCGCCCGTGAGTGCCGCGATATCCTTGAGGATCTCCTTCCGGCGGTCGCCGAAGGCCGGGGCCTTCACGGCAAGCGCGGAGAAGGTCCCGCGGAGCTTGTTGACGACGAGGGTGGCGAGCGCTTCGCCCTCCACCGTCTCCGCGATGATCACGAGTTCCTTCTTCCCGCGCTGGGCGAGCGACTCGAGGAGCGGGAGGATCTCCTGAATGGAGGAAATCTTTTTGTCGGTGATGAGGATGAAGGGGTTCTCGTACACGGCCTCGAGGCGCTGGGCATCCGTGATGAAGTAGGGGGAGATGTAGCCGTTCTCGAACTGCATACCCTCCACAAATTCCTTCTCGATGCCGAGGGTCTGGCCCGCCTCCACAGTGACCACACCGTCCTTTCCGACTTCGTCGATGATCTCCGCGATGACATTCCCGATCTCCTCATCCTGTGCCGAGATGTTCGCGACGGCCGAGTACTCCTCCTTCTTCGAGACATCCTTCTTCATGGCGGTGAGTTCTTTCACCACGGCGGCCACGGCCTTGTCGATGCCGCGCTTGATGGAGATGGCGTTGCTGCCTGCGCTCAGGTGCTTCATGCCTTCCTCCATGATGGCGAAAGCGAGGACGGTCGCGGTGGTTGTCCCATCGCCGGCGGCGTCATTCGTCTTGGTGGCGGCTTCGCGGACGAGCTGCGCGCCCATATTCTCGAAGGGATCCTCGAGGTCGATCTCCTTGGCGACGGAAACACCGTCCTTCGTCACCGTCGGTCCGCCGTACTTCTTCTCGATGACAGCGTTGCGGCCCTTGGGGCCCATGGTGGCGCGCACGGCCTGCGCGAGCTTGGAGACTCCCGCGAAGATTTTCTTGCGGGCGTCGTTTCCGAAGAGGAGTTGCTTGGCTTGAGCCATGGTTCTAGGGGGGAGGGGATAGGGGGTAGGGTGTAGGAAAAAGATGTCAGGGTGAGCGTAGTCGCACCCTTACTTGATGCGGCCGAGGATGGAATCCAAGTGCAGGACCTTCACTTCCACGTCCTTGCCGTCTTTATCCTTCAGCTTCACGTCGTCGCCGGCGTACTTGCCGAAGAGCACGCGGTCGCCGACCTTCAGGTACTCGGTCGGGTTCGCGGTGTCCTTGCCGATGCCGCCCTTGCCGAGTGCGAGGACGACGCCTTCCTGCGGCTTCTCGCCGGAGGCGGTATCCGGGATGACGATGCCGGAGGCGCTGACTTGTTCCTGGGAGAGGGGATGGACGACGACGCGGTCGCCGAGCGGTTCGATGGCGACTGCAAGCGCTGGGACTTTACTCATAAGAGGGGAGGGGGAAAGAAAGCGCGGAGAAGAGGAGCGCCCCGCACATGCGGGGCGAATTAGCAGTCGATATTTTAGAGTGCTAATTTGGCCCGTCAAGCTGATGAAGAAAAATTTCTTGCGTCGCGGAAATTTTTTTCTATCATGCGCATGAAGTGGAAGTTTGACAAAAGTAAATAATTATTGGAGAGCGATAATTTCTCTTCCATGACGCAGACGCGATGAGCAACGGCAAGGAGAACGGCACCCCGCGGAGAGCGGAACGAGCCCCTTGGGAGGAGGATCGTCGTCCGTACGTGGATGCCCTGAACCGGGCGCTCGCCGGCCGGACATTCCTGTGGAGTGGGGCGGGGGAGCGGGTACGCGTGGAGGATCCTACGCTGGGAGCGAAGGCCTTTCTCGTGCTGCAGACGGATGTCCAGCCAAAGGGTCTCCGGGTGCATCTGCGCGGACCGGCGTCCATGGTGAATATGACAGTGCAGCTTCGGACGGAGGGTGGCCGGTCCGAACTGTCTTCCACGAATGAAGGGGGGTTCTGCATCTTCGTGCGTTCCTCCGGAGACGGAGACACCTTCACCCTCTCGGTGGCAGACCGGACGCGCGAGGATGTGCCGACGAGTGACCTGCAGAGGGAGGGATTGCCTGAGAATCTCCTCGGTGAAGCGGTGGAGCGCGCGCGGCGGATGTACCGCATGCTCGGGCTGCCCGTCGAGAATGGTTCCCTGCGTGTGCCCGTTGCCCTCGCGGAGGGGGTGCGCAGGAAAATGCAGGAGCGGTTGGGGGAAGAAGCGTCTCTTGCAGAACAGGATGCCCTCTATGTTCTGCAGGATCGCTTGAGCGGCTATTAAGGGAATAGAACATCGCACATCCGGAGGAGGGAACTGTCACTTGCATTGCCGCAGGGGGGCTTCCCATAATCGGGCGTTTCCTTTCCCGCTTTTCCCATGCATCCTTCCTTCAAGGCTTTCTTCTCCGTGGCGTTGCCCTCCTTTGCCGCAGGAGCGCTCCTCGCAGTGGCCGGCGTCGGCCTCGCGTCCAGCCTCCTCGGCTCGACCATTTTTTCCGATGTTCCCCATGGCTCGTTCTACGATGAGGCCATTGGAGAGATGTATGACCTGGGTGTCATCCATGGTTATGACAGCAATAGGTTCGGTCCCAATGACTACGTCACGCGCGGCCAACTCGCTGTGATGCTCCAGCGTTTCCGGGAGAATGTAGTCGGAACGAGTGTCGCCTCCTCTTCAAGCTCACAATCCTCGAGTTCTTCCAATTCCTCCACATCATCCTCTTCGTCTTCCTCCTCCTCCTCATCCTCATCCTCATCCTCATCCTCATCCTCATCCTCATCTTCCTCCTCCGTGCCGACGAACACGGTCCAGGGTTCCTTCCGCTTCTCGACTTCTACCTTCAGCATCATCGAATCGGCTCCCTCCATCACCCTGAGTGTCATCCGCGCTGGCGGGAAGACGGGGGCGGCGACGGTGCAGTACTCGGTGAAGGCCGGCACGGCGACGGCGGGGACGGAGTTTACGGAGGCGACGAATTCCGTCCTGCAGTTTGCGGACGGGGAATCCAGCAAGACGTTCACGGTCTCCCTGAAGGACGACTCCGCAGCCGATGGCAGCAAGACGATATTGCTTTCCCTCAGCAATCCGACGGGCGGCGCCTCCCTCGGTTCCCCCTCCACAGCCACGCTCACGATCATCGACAATGAATCCGCCTCCGGGACATCCTCTTCCTCGAGCAGCACGAGCGGCACGTCGACCACGACCATTGGCTTCAGTGCGGTGGCCTACGAGGTGGACGAGAATGCTGGGAGTGCCACCATTACAGTAGTGCGCACGGGCGTGACCACCGGTGCACAGGATGTGAGTTACGCGACAAGCAACAAGACGGGCACGTCCGGCGCGGATTACGATGCGACCAGTGGCACACTCTCCTTCGCCGCAGGCGAGACGTCGAAGACCATTTCAGTCGTGATCAAAGACGATGCCAGCATCGACGGGAAGAAGACGTTCAATGTGACGCTCAGCTCGCCGACGGGTGGTGCGGCGCTCTCTCCATCGATCGTGGTGGTTTCGATCCACGACAACGAAATCGGATCCTTCGGCTCGGGCACGTTCCTATTCAGCCAGACGAACTACACAGTCCTCGAGTCGGACAGCAGAGCGACCATCACTGTCAATCGCGTCGGTGGCACGAAGAATACGGTGTCCGTCTCGTATGCGACTGCCAACGGGTCAGCGCTCGCGGGGGGCGACTATACCTCGACGAGCGGCACGCTGACCTTCGCACCCGGTGAGTCGAGTAAGACCTTCACGGTGCCGGTCACCCGCGACGACAAATCCGATTCCGGGGAGACGGTGTACCTCACTCTCAGCAGCCCCACGGGCGGTGCACAGCTCGGCACCGATTATCGCGCGACCCTGACGATCTCTGACTGATTCCGTCTTTCCTCCACAGCTGGGATTCATGAATCCCAGCTGTGGTTTTGTGTGTGAGGATGTTCACTCTCCGCCTTATCATTGCTACAGTATTCCCGTGCCGACGTGGCGGAATTGGTAGACGCGCACGCTTCAGGAGCGTGTGGGAGCAATCCCTTGAGAGTTCGATTCTCTCCGTCGGCACCATCTCAGCGCGCGAGCCGCTCGAGGGCGTTTCGTGCAGTTTCGTAGGCGGGATTCATTGCAAGGGCGGCCTGATAGGATGAGAGGGCGTTGGCGGTTTCTCCGAGGTTTTCGAAGCAGAGGCCGATGTTGCCGAGTGTGATTTCGGAAGGCTTGTGTTCCTGCGATTGACGGTAGTGCGGGAGGGCCTCGGCGAATTTGCCAAGCGTGTGCAGGACGTATCCGATCATGAAAGCGAAATTATATTCACTGAAGTGATCCAGAGCCTGGCCCGCTTCGAAGCTGCGAAGGGCGCGCTCACTGTCACCCTGCTCGGAGAAGCATCTGCCGATGCAGTAATGAATGTGGGCATCGTTTGGCCGGAACCTGAGCGCGCGCTGATAGAAGCGAATGGCTTCCGGATACTGTTTTGTCTCCTCGAACTTCCACGCGGCCGCATTGAAGTCGTTCGACGCGACATTATCGTTCTCGTCCACAAAGAGGCGTCGGAAGAGGGAGGATAGGAGGGAGAATGGCCGCTTCTCCACGAGGAGCGTCTGGAGGGAATAGTGGGGGTTGGATGTGCGGCTGGTTCCGCAGTTCAGCTTCTTTGCCAACAGCTCAAGGAGCGGAAAATTCAAGCCGTGCGCGAAGCTGTTTCCGTGAAAGGAGGGGGCGCAGGCACCTTCCCCCTCCATGTAGGAGGAGTCGGAATAGCCTTTGTCGGAGATCACGATGATGCCTCCGGGCAGTAACGTGGGGAGGCTTCGTTCAAGAGAGACGAAGGAGCCGCGCGGGTATTCGATGGTGGCAACGGGATATTGGGCTGTCCCATCTCGGATGATCTCCTCGTGGCGCGGGTGATCGAAGAATGCCTCGGGAAGGTCCTTCCAGATTACCTCTTCTTGCAGATTATCGATATTTCGTTCGATGGGATGAGAAACAAAATTCCGCGCATATTCCTCGCGGTTTGGTGTGGTGAGCGGCACGAGGAGCGAGAGTCGGATGTGTTTTTCCAAGAGATGATCCCCTTCTTTGCGGATGATGGAAAGTGGCAGGCAGCAATGCAGGTAATTGGCGATCACTGCCGTGAGCGCGGGAACAGGTTCTTCCGTCGGGGAAGAGAGAGATCGGAACACATCCGGCGTCATGGCATTGAGGACGCGAAACTCCACGGTGCCGTGCGCATGGAGATCCTTGAGAGTGGGATTGGCAGATGCGTCGGTGAGGTTCTTCTCCGAAAAATCCGTGAAGAAGTATTTGAGTCTCTTCGAGAAATCGTTTCCTTTCACCCTGTCCATTTCCTTGAATGCTTGGATGAAGTTGATGGCAAAAAGTCCGAGTCCCGACGCGACCTCCAGTACCCGGATGGGCAGGGTGGGGGATAGCGCCCCTTCCTGTTCCATGGCCTCTACCGCGGAGTACACGAGCGAGGCGTTCTGTCGTGCCGCCGCAGAATTGCAAGTGATATTGAAGGGGACTTCTCCGTCCAACCAAGCTTTATTTCCACGCTCTTGATAGTAGCGCTGGTGGATGGTCCACTTGAGTGAGCGATCGTACGGGGTTGCATCCTCCAAGGGGATGGCCGAATCGAGGAGGGAGTCTGCTTGAGGGTCCATAGAGGTTATTTCTTTGCGAGAAATCTTAACATTGTAGCAGAATTCGTATTTCTTTGGAATCGTGTACGGGATGGTGCTGCAGAGGAGGAATCGTTGTGCAAGAATAGGGCAAATGTTTGTCTGCCCACTTGAACGGATGCGCCGTCTCCCTTTCGAGCGGTGGAGCGAGTGGCTCCTCTCGGCCTTCCTCATGTTCGCGGTCCTCTGGCGGGGAGGGGAGGGGGCCGATGTCGTCTGGCTCCTCACGGGAGTCGCGTGCTTCGTGACCCTCGCGGACGTCCTGGGGGCTGCCCGCTTTTCTCGGCGGAGGATTCCCACTCCTCTCCTCATCGCAGGGGGGCTCTTCCTCCTCTGGACCGTCGTGAGCTACCTCCTCTCGACGACGCGGAATTACGGTTTCGATGAAGTGATGCGGACGACGTCTTTCCTCCTCCTCTTCCTCTGGATCGCTCAGCGGGGACGGGAGACGCCCTTCGCGAGGAACCTCCGTACGATTCTCATCGCGACGGCTCTGCTCGCCTGCCTCCTTGGCATGGTGGTCTACGTCTTCCAGCCGGTCAGCCGTTTCGTGGGGACCTTCTTCGATGTGCGCTACCACTCCGACTACTGGCCGAATGCGTGGGCCGAGTTCCTCCTCCTCGTCTGGCCGCTCACGCTCTTCGCCGCGCGGGGAGGGGAGGGGGGCGGTCATCGGTTCTGGCCCCGCGAGCACTTGCTGCTTGGGACGGGGGGCGTCTTCCTCGGCTGTCTGATCCTGAGCTACTCCCGCGCCGCCTTCATTGCTTTCTGTCTGCAGGCAGGCTTGCTGGGGCTCTGGATGCTTCGTCAGAGGGCGTGGGACTGGCGGAGCGCCCTCCGCAAGGCCGTGCTCTTCCTCGCCGTCGCGCTCATGGTCTTCCTCCTCGGAAACGTGCTCCGCGGGCAGCGGCAGGAGGTGCAGTCCCTCGCGGCGAAAGCGACCTTCACGGCGGATGAGGGGCTCTCCTCCGTGACGGAGCGCAAGCAGTTCTGGATGCAGGCCGCGCAGCTCGCCCTCGAGCGTCCGCTCTTCGGATGGGGGCCCTACAGCTTCCGCTTCGTGCAGCCGCACCTGCAGGAGGACGTCCTCGCCACATCCGACCATGCGCACAATGTGTTCCTGAAGGTGGCGATGGAGCGGGGGATCATCGCCTCCCTCCTGCTCCTCTTCCTCTTTGGTTGGGTTCTTCTGCCGTACATTCTTTCTTGCGTGAGGATGCCGCAGAAGCATCGGTGGTACGCCCGTCTGCTCTTCTGGCGTGGACCGGACACGTTTTCGCCGGAGCAGCGCATGATGTTTCTCGGCGTCAGCGGCGTCCTCGCCCATAATCTCGTCGACTTCAATCTGCAGTTCGTGGGGATCGCCCTGCCCTTCTGGCTTATGTTGGGGTTACTCTTATGGGAATCACCAGTAGCAGAGCCAAATAATCTGTATACAAAATTTGTGCGATCGGGGGCATCGCTCCTTGCGATCGTCCTCCTCTCCGTCGCGTTCTGGGAGGGGATTTTCCTCGTCACTTCCTCCATAGGGCGCCACGCGGATCGGGCGGGGGATCTGGTCACTGCTCTCCGATGGTACGATCGCTCACAGGGGGAGTGGTTCAGCCGGGATCTCTCCCTCAGCAGAGCAAAAATTTTGTACAAACTTCAGCACTTCACGGAGGCAAAAGAATCAATCGATACCTCTCTCAATAGCAATGCGCAGGATGCGCGTGCCTGGCGACTCAAGGGGGAGATCGCCCTTGCGCTCCGGCAGGACGAAGAGGCGCTCTTCTCCTATGGGCAAGCCGCCTCCTTCGGCCAGTGGAACGATATCGGCACCGTACGGGGGTTCCTCGCGCTGCTCCTGCAGGAGCAGGGGAAGGGGGCTATCGATGAGCGGCGGGGGGATATCGACCGGCTCCTCATCCGCTACGCCTCCGCAGTGGGCAGGAATGCACACTTCATCGCACTCTCGGGAAATGTCGAGGAGTTCATTCAGCTCACGAGCTTCCTCGAGCATCTCTATCCCGCCGATGCCCCGCGCTATCAGGTCATGGCGGCGGCGGTGGACAGGGAGGCGAAGAAGGTGCGCAGGAGCTTCGAGGAACAAGCGCAGGGGGTCCTCTGGTGATGTATCTCTGCCGAAATGGAATTTGACTAAATATAAAAACAGTATTATAATGTTGAATATGGAAACAGCAAGCGACACACTCGAAGCACAAGAACGAAAGCTCTATGAAGCTTTTAATGTGCAAGTAGCACAATATCAACAGGCGCACAGCTCCGGAGATCAAGCAGCCGAAGCTAAGGCTTTCGATGCCTTGGTTGCTTTCCTTATTTCTTTTGAAGTCGGTCTGAAGAAGCTGAGACCAGCCGCAGGAACATCCTCTACGAGTCTACGCAATCTTCTGGAGTCTCGAGGATTACGTGATGATGCAGGAGAGATTGCGAGTGCTGTCTTCGACCTTGCTATTTCGCGATTAGCAGGGGTCCCGGCTATTTCTGTTGTGGAAGAGCATCAGAAAGTGACTGGGGTGATTGATCAATTCCATGGTGAAGTGGCAAGCACCGCCCCTCAGGCGACAGATTAGTGAAAGGGGTACCGAGAACACTGTGCGACTTGCGTGAATTTTCTCAGGTAGTGCAGTGCATGTTACAATGAGGCGCCTTTTTCCTCTTCCCATGAAGCGCTCTCTTCCTGTTTTCGTCTGTGCTTTGCTCCTCCTCGTTTCCTGCGGCAGCAGCAAAACGGTCAACGTGGGCTCCGGGGGGCTCCTCGGGACCGAGAAGTTCCAATTCGGCATGCCGAAGGGGGGAAAAGTGGTTGATGCGCGCTATGGGCAGGAAGTCTGGTTCGCCTATGGGGCGATTGCCGGCATTTCCGGCGCGTCTGCGAATGGCATAGCCATTTCGCACTGGTTTGAGACGGGGAAATTCATCCATACCCTCCAGGTCAACATTGTCCTGCCTCCCGATGGCAGCTTCTACGAGGGGTGGCTTGAGGATCCTGCCTCCGGGAAGCAAATCAGCACCGGGCACCTGCAGAGCCGCTTCGGGGATGTGCGCCACGGGCTGACCTTCGAGAGTGATGAGGACCTGAGCAAATTCACGAATGTGGCCATTTCCCTGGAGAAGGACGATGGAAATCCGGCCATCGGAAAGGTCGTTGCCGAGGCCAAATTGAAGCAAATCGAGCGATAGAAGGCCTCTGGAGAAAACATGAGGTTCAAAAAGCCGCTCTTCCTCGGTCGTGCGGATGCACAGTTGGGGAGGCGGTGGGCTACCCGCGCCCGACGCGCATGACATCAAGCGGGTAGGGGGCGAATCTTCCATCCTCTCGTCGATCCGGCTTAGCCGAGGACCGGGAGACTCATCACCATGGCGAGGGAGATGAAGGTGATGAGCAGCGCGTGCATGAGCACGAGCGGGGTGGAAGCACAGTGAAGATGTTGCTTCACGCCTTTCATGGTATGGGGATGCATAAAGGCGGGGCAGTGTACTTATGGGAAGGATGTTGTCTAGCGTTAGTTGACTCACTTTTGTGTACGATGGGGAGATATGCTCGGGAAAAATGTTTATTTTTGGCTTCATGAAAACAAAATGTCCGAATTTAGCGGGGGGAGGGTGAAGGAGGGGTTAGTTGTATAAAAAATGTGTACAAGAATGGGGTGTGAAAATAACATCCAAAACACATATTTGACTTAAGATCAAAATTAAAGAAGTTAATGTGGTGGAAATCGCTGAGTAACGAGGGCTCAGGTCTCCGGCTTCTCTTCGAGTACATGGAAGGGGTAGTGCTGGCTCCCATCCGAAAGACGTTGCTCCGAAAGACTTTGGAGGAATTGGTCAATGTCGATCGGATTGCCACTCCTCGACGCTATTCCGATGCACAGAGGAGGATCGCCATTGGATGTAGCAGTATCGAAGTGCATAAATTCGATGTTGACGCCTGCAAGTGCAGGCGCGAGAGCATCGAGCATCTCCCGGAGGGCGCCAGGGCGGTTGGGGAGATGAATGCCGACATAAATCTTCGTGTGCCTGAAACAATCGGCCAGATCAGTAACGGACTTATTGCGCCTAATGTCAAAGTTCGTACCAGAGAGAATGCATACCTTTGTTCCTTGGGTTCCATGGTCCAGTTGTGTCACCGCAGCAATGGACAAAGCCCCCGCGGGTTCAGTGATGATGCCTTCGATTTGATAGAGATCGACCATGGTGGCGCAGAGGAGCCCTTTGGAGACTGTCATCATGCGCGCACGACCCTCCTCAACTGCATGTGAGATGACGGCAAACGGCCGATCTCCCGGGCGAGCCACAGCAGCACCATCGACGAATTTGTCCATTCTCTCGATTGTTACAGGCTTCCCGGCCTTCAGGGATTCTGTCATGGAAGCAGCTTCTGCTGGTTCGACGCCGATAATCTGCGTGTGGGGGTGGGAATCCTTCAAGGCAAGAATGGTCCCCGCCATGAGGCCGCCGCCCCCCACGGGGACGAGCACGGCTCCGATTTCTTTCCGGAGTGCAGCCATCTGTTCGGCGATCTCCACGGCCACGGTGCCCTGTCCACGGATGACATCCCAGTTGTCGAAGGGGGGGAGGAAAACCGCTCTCTTCTCCTCGGCGTATGCGTGGGCCTTCTGCGAAGCTTCGTCGAATGTATCTCCGTGGAGGGCGATCGCGACGAAATCACCTCCGTGACGCTTCGTTGCCTCAATTTTCTGCTCCGGGGTGATGGTCGGCATGAAGACGGTTCCCCGCACGCGGAAGTGATGGCAGGCAGCGGCAACTCCCTGTGCATGATTGCCTGCGCTGGCACAGACGACTCCTCGGGAACGTTCCTCCTCCGAGAGTGCCTGCATGATGGCGGTACTGCCGCGCCCCTTGTATGAGCGTATATTTTGTTTTCCTTCATCTTTCACATAGACGGGATTACCGTGAAGAGCGCTCAGACGTGGTAGTTCCTCGAGGGGGGTCTCACGGATCAGTTGTGGCGGAAAATCCCGGCGGGTTTGGCGGATTTCCTCAGGCGTGGGCTTGTGCAGGCTGTTCATGGGAATCGGGGAAGGGGGGAGAAGCAGAGGCAAGCGAACGGAGACGCAAAGCGATCATGCTAGTGGCGAGCGGATATCCCGTCGCTTCGCATTCGATGCATTCCTGCACTAATCGGTTCACGTCATCGCGTCTTGAAGTGAGAAGACACATGCAGTGGGTGTTTGTCAGGTCCGAGAGATTATCTTCGAGCCGGGCCCGGCAGTAGCTTTTGGCACCTTCCAGCTCCGCGAGAAGAGAAGCGGGAGCACTGGCCTCGTTGGATTCTATTGGCGGATAGACGAGTTTTAGCAGCTCTTCCATTGCCGTTGATGTCGGCTCCTCGTGTGACATACAAAAAACCCGCTTGGCGCGGGAGAGTAGGGGATAAAGCTGCAGCTACTTCCTCACGCCGTGGCGCGGGTGGTAATAATGCAGGAAATAATGAAGCATCGCTTCATGCGGGTGCATTGTACTTCAGGCGAAGATATTGTCAAACATTCTCGCGTGGGACAGGAATATTCCTGTCCCACGGTGGTCGAAGACCGTGAGCGACCCCGCGCATGCGGGGGAGTCGAATGGTCGACCCTGGGCAGCTCAACTCGAACGACCATCACGGCGTAGTCCGCAGACGGAGCCGGATGGTCGGGGTGAAAGGACTCGAACCTTCGACCTCACGGTCCCGAACCGTGCGCTCTACCAACTGAGCTACACCCCGATGTCCACGCGATTCTATGGCAAAGCGGGGTGAGAACCAAACAATCCATGGAAAAGAAGGATGGGAAGCGGAAGGAGAGGCGATCCTTGGAGTTCCTCATTTTTTTCCTTGCAGATGCCCTGCGCGTTGTTCGTCAATTCTTCGCCGGGTGATTTGGTTTTTCTCCGGAGTGTTCCGCAAATAATGGGGGAGCATTTTTACTTCCTTCTTCTCTCCGTTTCCATGATCACTTCTTCAGAATGTCCTGCCCTCGAGCCCGTTGCCGTCGAATCATCATCTGCTGTGGAGCGATTTTCCCTCCAACACTACGTGAGCCTCGGGTTCAAGGCTCGCTTCGGCGGCGTGGTGGACGACGGGGAAAACCTGGTTCGTCAGTGCAAGACCGGTGGCAATGGACTTATGGAGGCAGAGCGCAGGCAACTGAGTCCGGGGGGATAGAGCGTTGGCAATCAAGGAGAGGGGTGAGAACCCCTCTTTTTTTGTGTCCGTGCGGCGAGCTCCTACAATCGGGGCGTGCGCAGAGTCCTTCCCCCCTCCTTCTTCAACCGGCCGACGCTCGCAGTCGCCCGCGATTTCCTCGGGAAGTACCTCGTGCGGAAGGTTGGGGGAAAGACGACTGCGGTGATGATCACGGAGGTGGAGGCCTATGACGGGCCGCGGGACAGGGCCTGCCATGCCCACCGGGGGCGCACGGAGCGGAATGCAGTGATGTTCGGCGCGGCGGGATGCTGGTACGTGTACTTCGTGTACGGCATGCACTGGATGCTCAATATCGTGACGGGGGAGGCGGGCTACCCGGCGGCGGTGCTCCTGCGCGGGGGAGGGGAGTCCTTCGATGCGACTCGGGGCAAGTGGGACGGCCCGGGCAAACTCACGAAGGCGCTTGCCGTCGATCGCCGGCTCAACGGGAAAGCAGCCTCTCGTGCCTCCGGTCTCTGGATCGAGGATCGCGGCACTTCGGTCGCTGCACGGCACGTGCGCCGGACGGAGCGCATCGGCGTGGCCTACGCGGGGAGTTGGGCGAAGAAGCCCTACCGCTTCGTGCTCTCCCCCTCACCCTGCCCTCTTCCCCGAGGGGGCGGGGGAACAGATTGAAGATACACAGGGAGAAGTGGGAAAATAGTGGCATGCGTCTTCGTTCATTCTCCCCGGGCTGCTCGAGTGTTCTGCTCTCTCTTTTGCTCGTGTCCTGTGCGGGGCAGCCTGTGGCACCTTCTTCCTTCTCTTCTATGACCATCACCAGTCCGGCATTCAGCGCGGGCGGGCCCATTCCCGTGCGGTATACCTGTGATGGGGAGAACGTGAGCCCGCCTCTTCTCTTCACGGATATTCCAGACGGGACACAGAGCCTCGTCCTCCTCGTCGACGATTCGGACGCGCGCGGGTGGGTGCACTGGCTCGTGTACGGGATCGATCCTGCGGTGCGGGAGGTGGAGGAGGGGACGGTCCCTCTCGGAGGAAGCCAGGGAGTCACGAGCTTCGGGGAGCGAACGTACGGGGGGCCATGCCCGCCCTCCGACACGCATCGCTACGTCTTTCATCTCTTCGCATTGGACAGGATGGTCCTGTTTGAAAAAACGCCGGACGCGGGGCAGCTTACCTCCTCCATGGAGGGGCATATTCTCGCCACGGCCACGCTCACGGGAAACTACGCGCGGTAGTAGGCTTGCTGCCCCCCTTTCGCTATACTGCCTCCGACCTTTCCCCCTCTTCGTATGCCGCGCTCCGGAAAAATCTCTGTCTGGGCTATCGTCGTCGGTGTCCTCGTCCTCCTCGGACTCTGGCTCTGGACGGGCTACAACGGTCTCGTCACGGGACAGACGGCAGTGCAAGGGGCATGGGCCCAAGTGGAGACGAACTACCAGCGGAGGGTGGATCTCGTGCCGAATCTCGTGGCGACGGTGAAGGGGGCAGCGAATTTCGAGCAGACAACCCTCCAGCAGGTGACCGCGGCGCGCACGCAGTGGATGGAGGCTCCCGGGCGGCAGGAGAAGCTCGCGGCCGCGCAGAACATGGAGACGGCCCTCGGACGCCTCCTCGTGACCGTGGAGGCCTATCCGCAGCTGCAGTCGGTGGCGGCATTCCGCGACCTCATGACGCAGCTCGAGGGAACGGAGAACCGGATTTCCGTCGCCCGGAAGGATTACAACGATGCGGTCGGCGCCTTCAACATCACCGTCCGGCGCTTCCCGACGAATATCCTCGCCCTCCTCTTCGGCTTCCCGCAGGAGAAATTCTTCGAGGCGGCTCCCGGGAGCGAGGTGGCACCCACCGTTGATTTCGGGACGAAGTGATGATGGGCATCCTCTCCGCGTCGGCCATCCGCAGGACGCTCCTGAGCGCTCTCCTGGGTCTCCTGATCACGTTGGGATTCGCCGTGAGCGTGGCATCGGCCTTCGATGTGCCGGCGAATGACGGCTACGTCACAGATACTGTCGGCTTGCTCACGCAGGACGAGAAGACGTCGATTGTGAGTGTCCTCAAGGCGTACCAGGACCAGACGAGCAATCAGATTGCCGTGCTCATCATCGACTCGCTGCAGGGCGAGACCATCGCCGACGTCGCGGTGGAGGTGGGTCGGAAGTGGGGGGTGGGGACGAAGGAGAACGACAACGGGATCCTGCTTCTCATTGCCTACACCGATCGCAAGGTCTTCCTCGCGACGGGCTACGGCCTCGAGGGGGCGGTACCGGACATCGTGGCCAAGGGGATCATCGACGAGGAGATCACCCCGCGCTTCCGCGAGGGGAAGTATGCGGAGGGCATCCTCGCCTGCATTGAAGCGCTCCAGAAGCACATCGGCGGGGAGTACACCGCGGACCGCTATGTCTCGAAGAGCAGCGAGGGCGGAGGGTTCGCGGTCTTCCTCTTCTTCCTTGGCATCATCGCTTTCCAGTGGCTCTCCGCGTTCCTCGCGCGCACGAAGTCGTGGTGGCTCGGGGGCGTGATTGGCGTGGTGATCGGCCTTGTCCTGACCATCGCGCTCGCCTGGTGGTGGAGCATCTTCCTCCTCGGCGTGGCGGGCCTCATCCTTGATTTTGTCGTCTCGAAGAACTTCCGCGGACAGGGGCGCCGTCGCTCGCGGTGGTGGAAGGGGGGAGGGTGGGGGAGCGGCGGGAGCTTTGGGGGTGGGAGCAGCGGAGGATTCGGTGGCTTCGGGGGTGGTTCGTTTGGGGGAGGGGGAGCAGGGGGGAAGTGGTGAAAGACGAAGGAAGTTTTTTCCACCTTTGTCCGGCGACCCTTCGACTCCGCTCAGGGTCTTTCGCTGATATCCCATCTCTCGGAGGGGGAGGGGTCGTCCTGAGCGAAGCCGAAGGACGACAAAGGTGGAGCCAAAGCGCTGGCGCGCCAAAGCCCACTCCGCCCGGCCCTGCGCCTCCTCGCTGTCTCCTCCAAGGCTTCGGAGCCAGCTCGTCGGCAATGTCTGCGGACAGGGCCTTCCCCTTCACCCCCCGTGGCGCGCCGCCTCCAATAAACACGAAAGGTGTGGGGCGGGTATGTGGCAATGTTTGTCACTCATTATTTTCTTCGTTTTCTTCGCATCCACGAGATGCCTGCAGCGGCGCCGGAGGCGATCAGGACGACAGCTGCGGGTCCCGTGCGTCCTACGAGGCTTCCGAGGGGGGTGACGCTGGGGGCGACGCTGGTTGGGGCGAGGAGAGGGGGGAGGGGAGGGAGGGCTTGGGAGGGAGAGCCGTGCGGCGTCAGAGGGGGAAGGACGGGGAAAACCGAGGCTCCGAGAGGTGAGGAGGAGGAGGAAACGGAAACCTGCGGCATCGGTGTGGTTTCGGCGGATGTCTGAGAAGAAGAGGAAGAGGGGGCGGAAGAGCTCACAAAGACAGCGGAGGGGAAGACGACAGCTCTCGAAGAGGCTGCGGGCTGCGGGGGGGGAGGAAGAGAGGGGGCGGAAGGCGTGGTCGGGGGGGGTTGTGAAGGGGCGGCGGAAGAGCGCGCAGAGGAGGAGCGGGGCTTGGAGGAGGCCGCTGGTTTCTGGGCGGCAGCCGATGAGCGGGTGAAGACGATGGTGGAGGGGGGGCGGGGAGTGGTGGCGAGCACGCTCTCCTTCGTGCACTTCTCGCTGCAGCCATCGCCGGAGATCAGGTTATTGTCGTCACACTCCTCCCCCATGCGGACCTTGCCGTCGCCGCAGAATTCGCTGTAGCACTCGATGGAGCAGCCGTCGCCATTGAGGATGTTCCCGTCGTCGCACTGCTCGCCGGAATCCTTGATGCCGTCTCCACAGATCGGATACGTGCAATCGAAGCGGCAGGCGTCGGGGATATTCTCATTTTTCTCGCCGGCATCGCACTGCTCCACTTCATCGATCACGCCGTCTCCGCAGAGGTGCGTGAGGATGAAGGTTGTTTCCTTCTGGCAGGTGGCGTTGCATCCGTCGTCGTTCGTCTCATTCCCGTCGTCGCACTGCTCGCCGGTATCCTGGATCCCATCCCCGCACCGTGGCATGACGCAGTTCTGGCGGCAGGTGTCCGGGATATTCGCATTCGAGGTGCCGTCATCGCACTCCTCCCCTGTTTCCACCTTGCCGTTGCCGCACTCTTCGACTTCCTGAATGACTTCGCGCAGGCAGGCGTCGCTGCAGCCGTCGCCGCTCACCTCATTGCCGTCATCGCACTCCTCCGGCTCCACGACGAGGCCGTCGCCACAGGATCCTTCGGTCTCCGTCACGCAGGTGGCGCTGCAACCATCGCCGTCAGCGACATTCCCGTCGTCGCACTCCTCCTGCGGCGTATCGAGGACGCCATCTCCGCAGGCGGCATTGCGGCAGTTCGTGCGGCACGCGCCGGAATGGGTGTTGGAATTGTCCGGTCCGCTGTCGCACTCCTCGCCCAGCAGATTATCAGTAACATTGTCCCCGCACCGCGGGAGCTTGCAGTCCAGGCGGCAGGTATTCGGGGAGGCATCGGAGTTCAACATCCCCTGATCGCACTCTTCATTGGTGTCGAGGCTCCCGTTCCCGCAAACTTCTCCCAGCGCGCAGTAGTCGCAGAGGATCTTCGTGCCGCAGATCGTGGCCCAGTTATACTTCGTGTGGATCGTACTTTCGTAGGGACTCTCGAAGGCTTTCTGCATCTCCTCATTCGTCATTTTGCTGATTTCCACAAGCCGCTGGGTGAACTTCTGCAGCTCGTCGAGGAGCCCCTCGCGCTTGAAGGTGTACATCTCGTCGAGGCAGCAGTAGAGGAGCTTCTTCCCCGTCACGGGGTCCGGCTGCACCGAATCGCAAATGGGATTCGTACTACCGGAAGCCTGCGCCAGAATCTGTTGGGGTTTCGGCGGGAGGGACTGTCTCCGTTGCAGGAGGACGGACAGGAGGAGGAGCAGGAGAATGAGGACGACGAAGCCGAGAGGGGTGAGGAAGCGCCGGCGAGGCACGAGGCGAAAATCCATGGGGACGGGGAGGGCCGATTACTTCACCCCCCGCTTTCTGCGGACCCACGCAAGACCTGCGGAGGCGCCAGCGGCCATCACGGCGAGGGCAGCGGGGCCCGTATCGCCGACAGGCGCACGCGTCGTGGTGAGGGAGGAGAGCGAGGCAATGCGCTGGTTGTAGGGGAGGGCCTG
>JAQUNQ010000006.1 GCA_028717505.1 Candidatus Peribacteraceae bacterium | reverse complement strand
CATCTTCATCCAACCGGCAGCGGGGGATGCCGGCGGAGCGATCGGCGCCGCGCTCACCGTCTGGCACCGGCGCTTCGGGGGCGGACGCATGCCGAAGATGGACCATGCCTTCCTCGGCACGGACTATGCGGGGGAGGAGATCGAGGCCGTGCTCCGGAAACACGGACTTCCCTTCGAAAAATTGACGGATACGGACCTCCTCGAGACCACCGCGGGCCTCCTCACAGGGGAGAACGTCGTCGGCTGGTTCCAGGGACGCATGGAATTCGGTCCACGGGCGCTCGGGAACAGGAGCATCCTCGCCGACGCCCGGAATCCCGAGAACTGGCGCAAGGTGAATCTGAAGATCAAGTTCCGCGAGTCCTTCCGCCCCTTCGCTCCGACGGTGCCCGCCGAACGCGTGAGCGATTATTTTGATTTCGATGTCGAGAGTCCCTTCATGCTGCTCGTCGCCGATGTCCTGCCGCATCGGAGATCCGAGATCCCCGCCGTGACGCACGTGGACGGCTCCGCACGCATCCAGACCATCCGTCGCGACCAGAATCCGCGCTACTACGATCTCCTCAAGGCCTTCGAGCGACGGACCGGCTGCCCCGTGATCATCAATACCTCCTTCAACGTGCGTGGCGAGCCCATCGTGGAATCCCCCGCGGATGCGATCAACTGCTTCCTTCACACGCAGATGGACTACCTCGTCCTCGGGAATTGCCTGCTCAAGAAATCGGACATGGCAAACGCCTCTCCGGAAGGACAGGAGCGCTACTTGCAACAATTCGCCTCCGACTGAGCCGCTGCCTCCTCACTCCACGTGCACCTTCACGCCCCTTCGGATATTCACGTGGCCGATGAACAACGCCAGGCAGGCCCCCATCAGCACGACGCTGGCGGAGACGAGGAAGACCGTGTGATAACCGTCGATCTGCGCTCTGAGCATGAGGAGTGAAACGAACTGCGCATACTGCGACGCATCCGTCCCGCCAAAGGTGCTCATGCGGCTGAGCGTGAAGGCGTGGCTCTCGATGGAGTTGTTCAGGATGGTACTGAAGATGGCGATACCGAAGGCCCCCGCGATATTGCGGATGAGCGCGAGGATGGAGGAGGCAATGCCCACTTCGTGTGTGGGCACGATCGAGGCGATGATATTGGTGCGCTGGGACATGCCGAGTCCCATGCCGGCTGCCATGATGCAAATCGGGATGATGATGTCCAACGGGCCGGAGCGCGCGTCCAAACCGACGAAGGAATACAGACCAATAGCCGCGACGAGCGTGCTCGCCGCGATGACGTAGCGGGGCTGCACATCGCTCAGGCGTCCGCCGATCGCCGCGGAGGCCATCATCGCCACAGCCATGGGCATGAAGAGGAGCCCCGTCTGCGTGGCGTCGTAGCCGAGGAACGTCTGCGCGAAGACCGGCACCAGGAACACCGATCCCATCATGCCCATGAAGACGATGAAGTTGTCGAGGAGCACCTGGTTGAAGAGCCTCTTGCGGAAGAATTTTAGATCCACGATTGGTTCGATGTGGCGCCTCTCGATGCGCACGAAGAGGAGGAAGCTGAGCGCAACCACGACGTAGCAGGCGATGCTCTTCATCGAGAGCCACTCCCACTCCAGCCCCTTCTCCAGCACGAGGACGAGCGCGGAGAGGCCGATGCCGAGGACGAGCGCCCCCGAGAGGTCGAATGCCTTCGACACTTTCTCCGAAACGGATTCGCGGATGAATGCGAGCGCCATGAGGAGACCGATGACACCGATGGGCAGATTGATGAGGAAGATCGCCCGCCAGCTGAAGTTATCAATGAGTGGTCCGCCGATGAGTGGCCCGAAGACCACCGCCGCGGCGAAGGAGGCCGACCAGATGCCCAGTGCCTGCGCGCGCTCCTTCTCGTCCTTGTAGGTGACAGCGAGAATGGCCATGGCAGTCGGATAATCCGCGGAACCCGCGATGGCCTGGATGATGCGGAAGACGATCATTGAGCTTAAGTTCCAGGCGAAGCCCGCCAGGATGGACCCGATGATGAAGACGAGGAAACCGATGATGTACACGCGCTTGCGGCCGATCATGTCTCCCAGCTTGCCCCAGACCGGCACGAAGACGGCGTTGGCGAGGATGTAGGCGGTCGCGATCCAGCCGGCGGAGGAGACGGTGATGCCGAAGTCGTCGATGATGTCGGGCAGCGCCAGATTCACGATGGTCTGATCCAGCCTCCCGAGGAAGGTGCCGACGATGACCGTGAGGAGAATCAGCCCCCGATGGACGCCGTTGCTATCCGTCTTTGCAGTGACCATGGGGTGAACGGAGTGTTCATTTCTCGATCCAGACGCGCGCCGACATGCCGTTCTGGAACCGCGGATACTTCCGGAGGTCGTAGCGGATCTTCACCTCAAACTCCTGCATTTCCCGCTTGTCGGAAATATTGAAGACGACATCCCCCTCGCGCTTGGTGGGAGAGATGCTCTCCACGATGCCCTCAAACTGCTCGGAACCGAAGGCATCCACCGTGAAGACGGCCCGCTGTCCGACGCGCACGTCCTTGAGACCCTTGTCTTCCTCGATGCGCGCGGCAACGCGCAGCTCCTTCGGTTCAACCATCGCCACCACCTCCTGCCCCGAGCGGTACGTGGCACCGATGTCGCGCTGGACACCCGTGATGATGCCGGGCACCTGCGTCGCGATGATCTCGTCCCCGACGCGGGCGACTGCCTGGAAGGCATCCACTGCCTCCCCCACCTGCACCGTGACCCGCTTGAGCTCGCCGCCGACCTGCGGGGCGAGGCGGATGATCGGAGCGAAGATTTCCGCTTTGTCGGTGTACACGTACTTCCGCGCCTCATTCCAGTACAGGAGTCCGCCGATCACGCAGAGGAGAGTGAAGATAACGGTGCCCCAGAGGATGACTGTCTTGCGTTTGGCAGGATCGCGGAGAGCCTGCTTCAGAGGATGGCCGGAGGAGGCGGGAGTGGAAGGATGCATGGAAGAGTGAGGAATCACTGAAGGGAAGGAAGGATGACCGTGTCCCCCTCCTGCAGACCGGAGAGAATCTCGATGGATGCGGAGGAGACGTCACGGATACCCGTGGTCACGGGGATTTCGACGGCATGACCGTCGGCATTCAGCATGCGCACGGTCGTCGCGCCGTCCGCGTCCTGCAGGAGAGCCTGAAAGGGAATGAGCAGGGCATCCCTGCGTTCGCCGGTGACGATGGTCAGGTCCCCGCTCATGCCGATCTTCAGATCCGTATGCGGATAGAGGAAGTCGAGCTTGATGCGGTACTTCTCCCCGCCATTAACCACCGTCGGAGCCTCGTCGATGCTCCCCACGACGAGCTTGAACGTCTTGCCGGGGAACGCGTCGAGCTCGATGGAACCCGATTGCGTGTACTGCACCTTCGTGATGTCCGCCTCCGACAGGAAAGCCTCGATGCGGTAGGGGCTCTCCCCCATCATGGTGAGCGCCGAACCGAGCGGGGCCATCTCCCCAGCCTTGATGCTCACCTTGGTGATGCGCCCCGCAATGGGCGCGGTGATCTGCGTATCCCCGTAACTCGCGCTGACGCGAGCCAGATCGGCGCGCGCCGCACGCAGACGCGCGGCTGCCGCGTCGAGATCGGTCTGGCGGGCGCCGGCCCGCTTAAGCGCGAGGTTCGCCTCGTCGATCCGGATGGCAATCTCGAGCGTGCGGATATCGACATCCGCCTTCTCCCGCGCCCGCTTGGCGGCAACGAGGATGCTCTCCTCCGTGGCAATGCGCGTCTCATAGGTGGCAGCTGCGTCCTTCAGGCCCTTCACCCACGTATCGAGTTCCGTGAGGGCCGTCTGCGCGCTGCTGCGCTTCGCCGCAATGGTGCTCTTGTACGCGTCGCGGTCCTCCCGTGAAAATTCGCGGGTCTCCGGGAGCGTCCCGAGGAAATCGTAGGCACCCGTCAGGCTGTCAACGCTCAATTGAATGGCCACATGCGCCTCGTCCATGAACTCCAGCGTCGCCCGGTAATCGGCGGGGGCCGGCTTCCCCTTGGCCGTCTGAATCGCCGCTTCGGCCCGCGCAACCTGTGCATCGAGCACATTGGAGGCGGCCGCACCGAGCTGGACCACGAGATCCGCGATATCGTAGTTACCGAACACCTCATCGATGGCACCGAGTGACTGCTCGGCGGTCGTGAGCTTCTGCGTGGCGACCGTCCCCGCCATGGCGATCTGGCCGGAGAGCGCCGTGTTGGCTTCCTGCTGCAGCGCTTCGAGCTTCGCCTGGGAAGCGACGAGGCTCGCTTCTGCGGTACTCAAGGTCGTTTTGGCGGACTCCAGATTCATGCGCTTGCTGTCCAGCTGCGCCTCCGCGATGGTGATCTCCTCGGGACGCGTCCCTTCCTGCAGAGCACGGAGTGCCGCTTCGGCCTCCTGCATGCGCGCGGACGCGGCGGTGACGCTCGCTGCCACATCGCCGGCGCGGAGCGTGGCGAGGCGCTGCCCCGCCTGCACGAGATCCCCCTCCTGGACGAGCACCTCCGAGACGATGCCGGGGCTGCGGAATTGCAGTTCCAGATCCTGCTCGGAAATCACCGTGCCCACCGCCTCGATCTTCTGCATCACTTCCCCACGCGTGACGGGGGCCGTGTCGTAGACCTCGCGGCTCGAATAGACGGAGAAGGTGACGCTGCAGAGGAGCAGCACCAAGAGGGCGCTGCCGGCGAGGAGAGCCGTGCGACGGCTGGTGAAGCGCTGCCAAAGGAGGAGGAAAGACTGCATGGGAAGAAGGGAGAAAGCGATCAGGATTGCTGCGTGAGCGAGACGTGGAGATTTTCGTGAAAGCGCTTGAGGATGCGCAGAAGATGGCGTTGATCCGCGAGGGGGCAATGCCGGAGACTCTGGCGGACAACCGTACTCATCTTCGCACGCTCCCGCTCGAAGATGCGCCGGCCCGCGGGGGTGACGAACAGATGGACGAGCTTGCGGTTCTTCGGGTCCACGCGCCGCTCGGTCCACCTCAGCTTGGTGAGACGATCGGCGAACGTCGTGGCCGAGGGAGGAGTAATGAACATCGCATCGGCGAACTCCTTCATCGTCATCCCCGAATGTTCCACAAGGAGCGAAAGGGCATGCCACTGCAGGATATTCGCGCCACAGGTGCTCTTCCTGCGCAGGAATCCCTGCCGCATGGACCGGCCGACATCGTGGATGAGGGCAATGAGCTCCGTAATGACATTATCTTTTTCCATAGATAGAATATGGAATAATTAGGGTAGCTAAGTATATTCAGCCGCGCACGGCTGTCAATGCTCCGGGGAGAAAAAAACTCCTCAAGTAACCGGTGGGGATTTCTCTCTTACAAAAGAACGACAAATACGCGGCACGCCCTGCTGTCCGGCAGGAAGGCTCATCGGCACTTTTCTGCTCGATGAAGCCGCGGAACGGGTATAGCATGGCCTGCTTCCATGGCTTCCCGAGCCCCCTCCCCGCAGGCAGCACAGAAGAGCAGGACCCGGCACGTCGTCCGCCACAGCCTGCTGGTCAACTTCCTCCTCCTCTGCGTCATCTTTCTCCTGCAGCTCTATGGTGTGTGGAATGGGCTCTCGCGCATCGGAGCGGACAGCATCCTGCTCCCCCAGTCGGTGATCCTCACGGATAACGAGGGCAGGGAAATCCGGCGGATCTTCCTGGAGAAGGACCGGCTGGAGCTCGCGGATGACTACTTTCCCGCGACGCTCAAGAACGCGGTCATCGCCATTGAGGATGAGCGTTTCGCCACCCGGAGCTGCATCGACCTGCGCGCCATCGCCCGTGCGGCCAAGGCCAATACCGCCGCGTTCAAATCACAGGGGGCCTCCACCATCACTCAGCAACTCGTGGGGAATCTCTTCCTCGACCGCAGCGACAAGAGTTTCGCCCGCAAGTTCGTGGAGATCCTGCTCGCCTGCCAGCTGGAGCAGACCGCCTCGCGGGACCGCATCCTCGGGCTCTACCTCAATCACATGGCCTTCGGCGGGACCATCTACGGCGCGGAGGAGGCCAGCCAGACCTACTTCGGGGTGAGCGCCCAGCGCCTCACGCTGGCACAGTCCGTCGTCCTGGCGGCGCTGCTGCAGCGGCCCACGTACTTCAGCCCCTATGGCATCCACCTCCGCACGTCCGCCCCCCGCTCCGTCGCCGCAGCCGTCCGCAAAGGTCTTATCCGCTTTCCGGCGCAGATCTCCTCCGACGACATCGCCATCGGACTCATCGGCATCTCCCTCCCGGGGCCTGAGGGGACTGTGGTGTATCTGGAAGGCCGGACGGATCACGTGTTGCAGGCTATGGAGCGGAATGGATTCATCAGTGTGGCAGAGCATTCCTCCGCACTGCGGGAGCTCCGGTCCCTGCAGTTCGAGCGCCGGAGATCCGCCCTCTCCCTGCCGTACTTCGCCCTGTTCGTCCAGAAGCAATTGAGTGAGGGGTCGGTACCCGTCGACCGGCCGTGCGATGCCAAGGCCGGAGGGTGCATCGTGCAGACGACGCTCGATCCGCAGTTCCAGGAGCTGGCCGAGGAGATCGTGCTCCGTCACGCGGAGGAAATCCGCAGCAAGTACCACGCCCGCAATATCGCGCTCGTCGCCGCGGACCGCGCCACGGGGCGCATCCTCGCGTACGTCGGCAACGTGCGCTTCACCGACACAGAATCCGGCGCCATGATCGACATGGCGCGCGTCCCGCGCCAACCCGGCTCCAGCTTCAAGCCCTTCGTCTACGCCACGGCCTTCGCGCATGGCATGAATCCGAATACGTTCGTGCTGGATGCGCCCCTCATGCTGGGACGGGATCAGCCGCGCAACTATGAGGGAGGCTACCGCAACTGGACGGCGATCCACCACGCCCTCGCGGCCTCGCGCAACATCCCCGCCATCCGAACGCTCCTCATGGTCGGCGGCGAAGAGCCCGTGCTGGAGACAGCCGCCAAGGCCGGCGTCGTGACGCCGCTCCTCACCTTTCAGAAGAACCGTGCAGGGAACCCGCAGTTCTCCTTCGGCTACCCGCTCGCCATCGGCGCGGCGGAAGTGCCGCTCCTCGAGATGGTGCAGGGATACCTCACGCTCGCCAACGCCGGCATCTTTCGTCCGCTCACCGCCATCGAGAGTGTGCGCACGGTGGACGGTATGCCCCTCGACCGCAAGCTCGGGAACGCGGGCGTGCGGACCATCCCCTCTCTCCACGCGCGGTGGCTCACCTCCATCCTGAGCGACACCTCCATCCGGCCCACCCCCGGCTGGAACGCGGCCCTCACCGTGCCGGGCATCCAGACTGCCATCAAGACGGGCACCAGCAACCGCTGCGCCAGTATCAACCTCCTCACGAGCCGGTGCGCGCTGCTCCCGGGCGACGTGTGGACCGTCGGGTACTCGCCGGAATTCGTACTGGGTATCTGGGCGGGGAACGCGGACTACTTCCCGCTCACGCCCGATGCCGACGGGATGAACGTGGTGGCGCCGCTCTGGAAGGAATTCATCGCGGGGGCGCACACGCTCCGGCCGGAAGGAATGACACGCTTCCCCCCGGAACTCATCGAGAGGGCGAAGGAATGACGCAACAGGAAGAAGATGCGTTTCCCTCTTGACCCATGTGTTAGAAATATATAACATACTCGCATCTTCCCCCTTTCCGATGACGCAGAAGCAGTACACCGCAATCCGCCTCCTCGTCGCCATGGCACTGGCCGCCTTCGTCTCCGCCTCCATCGTGCGGCAGGAATTCTTCTGGCCCGTGGTCGCCGTGGCCTGCGCCCTACTGCTCCTTCTCGTCCTGCGCCGCTTCGTGCAGGGCGTGCTGGCGGACGAGCGGGATTACGCCCTCGGGGGCCGCGCCGCGCGCTGGGCCATCCAGATTTTCAGCATGGCGGCCGTGCTCCTGATGTTCTTCTTCCTCGCACGGCAGGACACCGACCCCGCCGCCCGCATCGTGGCCAACGTGCTTGCGTACTCCACCTGCGCCCTCATGCTGCTCTATTCCGCCATCTTCACGTTCCTGCGCCGGAAGGCGTCGTGACAGGTTCCTCCTCTTTCTCCATGAAGAATCGCATTCGGGAATTTCGGGTGAAGCGGGGCATGACGCAGGAAGCGCTCGCCGCGGCTGCGGGCGTGCGGCGGGAGACCATCGTGTTTCTGGAGCAGGGCAAGTACAACCCGTCTCTGCAGCTTGCCTACAACGTGGCCAAGGCACTCGGCACGACCATCGACAAGCTCTTCATATTTGAGGAAAAATGATGGCTGGGAAGGAGGGATGTGGCGCGTCTCGTCGCTCCTCACTCCACGTGCCCCCTCACGCCTCTTCTGGAGAGGTATTCGTTTTGGAAAATCCGATCCGATAGCGGTTTCACCCAGGAAAATGATGCCCATTTGAGATGGGCGTTTCTGGTGCAACATTAATATTTTATGATACTATCTTGGCTCGCAGTCAATTACCCCCGATTTCTCCATGAACGAAGCGTTCGCTGAAAAATTTCGATCGGCAAAGGATGCATCACGGGTGCTCGCTCAGGTCCCGGATGCTGCGATAACGGATGTCCTCCGTTCCCTCGCCGGGAACATGGAACAAGATATGGGCTCGATCATCGATGCCAACAAAAAAGATCGGAATCAGATGAAGGAGAATGACCCCAAGTACGATCGTCTGCTCCTCATGGAAGAACGTATCCGGGCGATGATGCGTGACGTGCTCACCGTCTCGGCACTCCCTTCGCCCGTCGGGAGAATCATCGAGAGCCGGACACGGCCGAATGGTCTGGTCATTGAAAAAATCTCGACGCCCTTCGGCGTCATCGGCATCGTGTACGAAGCACGGCCGAATGTGACTGTGGATTCCTTCGCTCTCTGCCTCAAATCCCGGAACGCGTGCGTGCTCAAAGGCGGGAACGATGCGGCCGCTTCCAATGAGGCGCTCGGTGCAACCATTCACCGGACGCTGCGGGAGGCGGGATTGCCCGAGGGTGCCCTCGTCCAGCTCCCTTCCGATCATGAGAGCAAGGCACTTGAAGCATTGCTCCAGGCGCGAGGCTTCGTGGATCTCCTGATTCCTCGCGGCGGGAAAGGGCTGATCGAACGCGTGCGCGAGGAAGCGACAGTTCCTGTGATCGAAACCGGTGCTGGTATCGTGCATACCTACGTCGATTCCTCCGCCGATATCCCCATGGCCGCTGCCGTGGTGTGCAATGCGAAGACACGCCGGCCAGGCGTGTGCAATGCCCTCGATACCGTGCTCATTCACCAAGAGATCGTTGCACGTATCGCGGAAGTGCTTGCGCCGCTCGCCGCAAAAGGCGTACGCGTGTTTGCCGACGACCGGGCATTTGCACATCTCGCCGATACATACGACGCAGCGCTTCTGGAGCATGCGATGGAGGAGCACTTCGGCACGGAGTTCCTGTCGCTGAAACTGGCGGTGGCGACGGTCGATGATCTGGGTGCGGCGCTGGCGCATATTCGCACGTATTCCTCCGGGCACAGCGAGGCTGTCGTCGCACAGGACAAAACGGTCATCGAGCGCTTCCTGCGCGAGGTGGACGCTGCAGTGGTCTACGCCAACGCTTCCACGGCCTTCACCGACGGCGGGGAGTTCGGCATGGGAGCGGAGATCGGTATCAGCACGCAGAAGCTCCATGCCCGCGGTCCCATGGGACTGGAAGCCCTCACGACATACAAGTCTGTCGTGCGGGGAAACGGGCAGACGCGGGAGTGATGCGGGCGTACGGCGGGAGACCATCGTGTTTCTGGAGCAGGGCAAGTACAACCCGTCTCTGCAGCTTGCCCATCATGTGGCGAAGGCACTGGGTGGAACGGTCGACGGGTTATTCTCCTTCGAGTAATCAGGCTCTTGTCTTTTTCCAACCCGCGGCCGCGCCCTTCGGCTTCGCTCAGGGTGAAAAGGGCCGCTCTTCACCCCATCTTCTTCCTCACTTCTTCAATGAGCTCCGGGAATTCTGGCGCGAAGAAGTGCCCCCGGTCCGTGTACTCGTGATACTCGGCCTGAAGCTCCCTCTGCACGAGCCTCGGCTCTTCGATGGGGAAGAACGGATCATCCACGGAAGCGAACTGGATGATCCACTGCTGATTCTTACGAATAGCAGGCCAATCCCACGGGTCATCGAAGTAGCCGCTCAGCCGTTCCCGTGCGTCCCCCGTGTCGGTGTAGTACGCGCCGATGAGCACCGATCCGAGGATCTTGTTCTTCTCCGCGAAGCGCATGGCGGCGATGGCGCCCGAGCTGTGGCCGATCAGAATGGAATGCTCGTCCGCACCACATTCGTTTTTCAGGAACGGGAGCCAGATGGATTGCCGCGCGAGAAGGGCATCCGGGAAATTTTTCGCGATGACATTCATCCCCATCTCTGTGAATGTGCGCCTGGCGTAGGGCCAGAAGTGGTTACCCATGCCCTCCCCGCCGTTGCCGTGGAGGAAGATGAGCTTGGGCTTCGTGCTGTCCATGGTGCCATCATAAAGATGGCCCGGCTCGTTCACCATCCACTTCTCGTTCTTTGAGAATGCGCACCAATTCTTCTGCCATCTGCCGGCGTACATCCATGAGCATCATGCGCCCGTACATTTTAATTTCTTTCGTATCCAGTCCTGTGGCGCCCGGTCGGTTCATCCGGGCTCGAAGTTCATTGACTATGAGTGTTGGATCGTACGTGATGCCTCTCATTGTGATGGGTTCGTCGTACGCTTTCACGTCCTGTCCGACGCCGTCCGGGAATGCGCTCAGGATGTCCGCCACGAGTATCCCGATACGGATATCACGCCCATCCTCGAGTCGTGGCAGGAGGTAGTCCGTGACGATCGACTCGAAAAATTCGGAGACGAATCCCTGTATTTTCCCGTCGTTGGAACGCGTTCCCTCGGGATACATCATGACCGGTGCGCGCGACCTGCAAATTTCCGCGGCCACGCGTCGACGCTCTTCCCGCATGTTTCGGACATACTCGTGGTGCGGCGCTCTCCTTTCTTCCCAGATTTTTTTCCGCTCCACCAGAGTAGGTGCCCGGGCTGGCACTCCGTTCTCCCGCGGAGGCTTCTCCAGCGTACGATCCACGACGATGGGCTTCGTCTTTCGGAATGCCAACGCCATGAACAGCTGTGCGAGCTCTTTCTTCATGGACTGCCAATCACATCTCAGAAGCGCTTTCGCTGTGTCCCGGAAGGGGAGACGAGTCAGATAGTTCTTCAGGACGTAGCGTGTGTGCGGAGGAAGAAGCGCATGGGCATACAATCCTTCCGTTCCTCCCGTTCCTTTCCCTGCGGCGCATTTCCCGTCCACGCCGCCTGCGTTGTCCGTCTGGGGGCCTTGGTGGTTCGCCAGGATGATGTCGGCGTTTTGAATCGCTTCCTTCCCTTCAATGGTGATGCGAAACGGGGTATCTCTCTTCGCCGTATCCATGAATCGATGGATGACGTGGCCCGGACTTTGCGTGGGAAAGGCGGTACGGATGACGGCCCGTTTCATCAACCTGCCGAAGCGGTTCGTCATTTCCTGTGGAACCGCTTTCCCCTCGTCCCTGTTTTCGCGGACAGCCGCATAGGGGTCTTCGGCCGTGGAATGGAGGCGTTCTGCGTTCATGGATGAAGACGAAAATGGTTAGTACAGTGCCAGTATCCTGACACAACAACAAACCAAATGTGACGCCAAGAGGGCTTCGGGACTCTGTTTTTGTGCGATAAATCATTCAGTGATACACTGAACGAATGGCAAAAACCCACTGCAAACTGGTTCTTGTTCTCGCCTTGGTGCTTCTGGGGTTGATTGGCATTGCCGTCGGTACCGCGTCCAACTATCGCGCTGAGGTCACTGGTAAGTGCTCCGCCACTTCGGTCGCTTCGGACACGTCGATCACGACGTACCGCATGCGCGATCGTGCCGACGGGTACGGTCTTTCGGTCCTCAAAGACGGCGGGTATCTCCTCATGGGCGATACGGTCTGGAGTTCCGGTATGGGGGTGTGGAATGCATTTGTCGTGAAGACCGATGCGAAGGGCTCCGTCCTCTGGAGCAGGCAATTCGGCAGTCAGAGCGCTGCGCAGGGCGTGCTGGTGGATACCAAACGTCTCTCGGTACAAACAACCGACGGCAATTTTGTGGTGGCGCACGATATCATCGATTTTTACGACGCGAACTATGAGAGTAGAAAGGAAGGCTGGGGCGATGTGCTTGTGACGAAGCTGAATGCCGCGGGCGATCGGGTGTGGTCCACCATGGTCGGCGACTACAGCATGGACTTTCCGCAGAGGCTCTGGGCTCTGTCCGACGGCGGCGTCCTGCTGCTCGCCAAGTTCAAAGACACCGGCTACGGCTCTGATGTCGCTGACTTTGATGCCGTACCCGGCTACAGCGTCGTGATCAAATTCGATAACAACGGGAAGGTGCAATGGAGCAAGAAAATGAATTGGACCGCGACGGACATGAAATATCTGGCCGACGGCAGTTTTGTCGCTCTGGCAGACATGGAGGTCCGTACGGGGACGGAAATGGCGATGGGCAAGATCCCGACGGTCATCAAGTTGGATAGCAAGCTGAAGGTCCAGTGGGCAAAGAGTATCGAAACCCTCTCCATGGAGCTGCCGACGACGACCGGCTCCACCCCCGGCAACCTGAAGGTATCCAAGTCAAAGATACGGTTGTCTGCGGGGGATTTCCGGTCGGTGGAACAGACGCAGGACGGGGGATTCATCGCATTCGGCCGCTACTTCAATGCCACCAGCCTCATGACCGACCGCACGGGCACGGCGCTCCAGAATCTCGTCGAATCCATTCCCTATGTGGCGGTGAAAATGGACACTCAGGGCGGCTACCAGTGGGCCAAGCGGGTGAAGACCGGCTTCGCGCCCACCGATATTGACTTCAAAACCGTGAGAACGAATGACAACGGATTTGTTCTGATGCGCGATGTCATGCGCAAGTCCGGTATGAAAAAATCAGCTGATTCGGCGGGGAATCTGGAGCTCCTCAAGACCGATGCCAACTTCAATCCGCAATGGATCAAGAAAATCGATATCGAACGGGATACGGCCGGCTCCGATCTTCGGGCGACGAAGGATGGTGGCGTGGCTGCCGCCGGCAGGATTGTGACGACGGAAGAGCACATGGTCATGGGCAGTCTGGAGCCGTATGAGGAAGCGTTCCTGGTCAAAGCGGACGTCAATGGCAATGTGAACGGCGCGAAGATCGTGACCGATGGCGCGAAGGCAGCGGCGGAGGATCAGAGTTCCCTTATCCTCATGCAGGCGATGAACGCGAGCACCGAAGATATAAAACTCCCGATCAATAAAGCAGTGAATGCCAAGGTATCGAACATTGAAAATCTCACGCGCATCATTGTTCCCCCTGCAAGCAAGAAAGTGACACAGGTGTGCGCCGCCGCTTCCAGGGATTCCCTCTCGCCGGCCTCCGGGGAAAATGCGGCACCGACGGCCGGCACGTGGGCGCAGATCAATTATGAGAGCGCCAAGGAGGCGAAGATCGAAACCGAGAAGAGCCGGCAGGTGCACGCGGAGCTCCTCCCCATCCTGCAGAAAATCTACAACAATCAGGTGAAGATGACGGATAACACGAGCGGTCTGTGGCTCACGTACTACGTCCCGCGCCAGACCACCCGCGCGGACGTGGAGGCCGTCGAGAAAGCCTATGTGGCGCTGGGGTACAAGGTCGATGAATCCGAGGGCGGGCACCTGAACGTCTCCAGGGTCGGGATATCCCTGCGCATGACGTTCTCCGTCAACAATGCCATGGTCGGGAAGATCGAAGTGATGCTGTGATTCCGTTCCTTCTTTTCCCGACGACATCTGGGTGGAGTTTGGAGCACAGGAGATGTAACACAACGTTGTGGACCCCGTCGGGTGGGTTTCCGGCGAACGCGATCTTCTGCTCGCACGCTTCGCGTGACCTACGAGCAAATCGAAGCCTACGGCGAAAAATTGAACGAGGACGATATGCATGCCGTGGAACTCATGACCAAGGCGGCCGTGCATGCGCAGGCATTGGCGGATGGGGAGTGATGCCGGTGGAACCGTCCCGAGCGGAAGAAGGCTGCTGAGAGGTGGCTGATCTCTCTGGAACGGCGACATCCCACGATATCCAGAAGAAGCTCGAAGAGGCGCTCTCCGCATAAGTGAATCCCGGACAAGGGTTTTGAAGACAGGAGACACTGGAATTAATTATCCCTTTTTGGGGACACGGCTCATTCGATCATCGAAGTCTTGAATGAGCTTGAAGTATTTATCAAACTCCCCAATCTGGAAGTTAATCATCTGATAAAGGAGTATATAAATATTAATCGTGTTGTGAGGCTTATATTCAAGAGGACCTTCATAATCTTTAATTAGTTGTACAGGCAGCCATTTATCTGTAACAGGACCGCTCGACAAAAAACTCTGATAATCACCGTCTACTGCTTTGTGGCAATTCATTGCCTCGCTTTTCTTGATAAATTGGATCATGAACTGGGACAGTTCAGGAAAATATTTAAAATCAATATTTAACATTGAATCACGCATTACATTTAATAGTCTCTCTAAATTTTCGAAGAAAAGTTTGTATGCACGCGAACCAATCCCGTCTTGCATATGAAGAGATAGGTTAAAAACGTTCGTTAATCTTTTGAAATCAAAATTTTGCTGTACAAATGATATCTCTTTACATTGGTCTTCATAGGAGCAAGTCATTAAATATGCATATTTATGATAGTTAAGGATGTACATCCTTAAAAGAACGTCCAATCTATCAATTTGTGCCATGGCTTCTCGCTTTTCTTCACGTTCGTCCTCGCGCGAGAGTAATCTTTCAACAATGAATACAGTAAGAATCGTTCCGATTACTGAAGTAGCCGTTCCACGTATGTAGTCACCAAGCCAGGGGTTTGTTCCCCATTGATAGTCGGCAAAGAGTAAGAGCAGCAATAATAATGCAAACAAACAACCTAATACGAAGAGAGTTTTCCTCATCGAATTCACATTATACCGTTACTTTTCCATAAAGCTGTCTTTATAAGACAGAGTTGTATTGCTATTTATTTTTGGCTGGGGAGGAGGGATTCCCGTTCGACTCCTCGCTCCGCTCGTCGCTCAGGGTAAACTTCTCATCCCTCAGTGGGATTAAATGACAGCGGGAAGAAAGAGACAAAGAAGCTGGTAATTGATAGGCATACTCATTACGATTCGGACGCCTGTAATGAATAGCTTCCAGCAAGTTACTTAGGTTCTGTGCAAAAAAATAGAGCAAAGAGGAGTTCGTGCAATTTATATTAAGAGTAGTAAGATAACATATATGGAAACGGGTAAATTAATTGAAACACTTAAATCAGAATTGCGGAGAACAATAATGGATGAGTGTCAGGTTGTGTACATTATGTTATTGATTAGAAAAATTCATGAGAATAATACAATATTTCACACACTTATTTTTTATTGTAACTGGTCACTCCATACTCAGCTTTCTTGTCCAAGAACTGTAAGATACATAGAGACAAAATTCGATAATTGGATTGACGACTCGAAAGGTGCTTTAGAAGCAGCGAGGAGCTTGAAAAATAATCAAAAGAGCTTTTTTAAGCTAAATGATTTGAAAATTGAACTTAAGCAATTTTTTCAAACAAACGGACTGCCAACATTTTTATGTGATGATAATAAGCAGTGGAATCAATTTTCCAGACTGTTTTTAAATATCATCGAATGTTCGCCTATAAAATGTGCTAATTATTCAGTTGAAGTAGAAAAACAGAACGAAAGTAATTATTGTTTCCGAATCACACAAAAAGGCAAACATGTTTTAAAAATCAAATTAAAGTATAAATAATTGTGATTGGCTGAACAGACGGGTCTGACAGCGACACCTTAGCAGTTTTATCGGGGACTTTTGGAGACCTAAACAAGATATGAAAATGACACGTGGGTCTATTAACACCGTTATCTAGTGGCTGGGGAGGAGGGATTCCCGTTCGACTCCTCGCTCCGCTCGTCGCTCAGGGTAAACTTCTCATCCCTCCTCTGTGGAGTTGATGACGGTGGGGAAGGTTATTGATTGTTATTGGTGCTGGCTGGGGAGGAGGGATTCGAACCCCCGAATGCCTGCTCCAGAGGCAGGTGCCTTACCACTTGGCGACTCCCCAATGTGATGCACAAGGTACCATACAAGGATGATCTGCGATGGTCCCGAGCCTGCCGAGGGGCCACTTGGCGACTCCCCAACGGCAGACGCCATGGTAGCGAAGGAGAGGCGGGCTTGCACAGGGTCACTGGGGATTTTTCCCCCCGGCTGTCGATTCCTCGGATCAGGGCTTCACTTCCACTCCTCCAGCGTCACCGTGACCTCTTTCTCCACGCCTTTGTGGGCGATCTTCAGCGTCATACGGTCTCCCGGTGCCTTGCTCTGGACGAGGTGCACCAGCGAGACGTCCTCCGTGAGCTTCTGCCCATCGGCTTCGAGGATGATGTCATTCTCCACGAGTCCCACCTTGTCCGCCGGGGAGCCCGGCTGCACGGCGAGGTCCGTGGCGGCCTCTCCGTGGACGATGAGCACGCCGTAGTCGTAGGCGAGGTGGTTCCGGTCCTTCAGGTCCGGCGTGATGGGGGCGAACCGCACGCCGAGGTACGGCTGGACGATGCGGCCGTTCTTCTGGAAGCTTGCGAGCACGCGCCGAAGCTCCTGCGCCGGCAGGGCGAAGCCGACATTCTGTCCTATGGCGGAGACCGCGGTATTCATGCCGATCACCTCTCCGCTGCTGTTCAGGAGCGGGCCGCCGGAGTTGCCGCTGTTGATGGCGGCGTCCGTCTGGATGATCTGATCGAGCTGCTCGGCGCTCCCCCCAAGTCCGCTCGAGGCCGTGATGCTGCGCTGGAGGCCCGAGACCACCCCCACGCTCACGGTGTTCCGGTACTCCCCGAGCGTATTGCCGATGGCAATAGCAGTCTGCCCGAGGCTCAGATCATCGCTCTGCGCGATGGGGAGGGGCGTGAAGTTGCCGCCCTCCACCTTCAGGATGGCAATGTCGCTTCCGGGATCGCGCGCGACCACCTTCGCCGGGAGCTTGCGCTCGTCATTGAGGAGGACGGTGTAGTCGGCTTTCTCATCATCCACGACGTGCTTGTTCGTGAGGAGGAGGCCGTCTGCGGTCACGAAGAACGCGGTCCCGCCGCCCACCTCGCGCTTCTCGGTGCCGTTCTGCTTCAGCTGCGGGATCTGGATGCGGAATCCGCGGAAGGGACTGTCCGAGAAGCCGAACTCCTGTCCGAAGGGCACCGCCTCGAAGCTCTGCTCCATCTTCGGGAGATCCTTCGTGACGATGACGCTCACGACAGAGGGCTCCGCGCGCCGGACTGTCTGGATGATCTGCGCCTCCTGCGGGGTCATCCCTTCGGTGCCACTTCTCTCCTGCGCGGAGGCGGTGTTTGCGGAGATCCCCGTACCGTCACTGCGGGGGTCACTCGAGTGCCAGAACCGCCATTCGGCGTTGCCGATGCTGACGATCCAGAGAGCGCCAAGGAAGGAGAGGAGGCCGATGGTTGCGTAGACCTTGGAAGTGGTGATCTTCATACGGGGAAGGGAAAAACCGTGCCTACTATAGATCAGGAGGCCGTGAAAAAATCGTCAAGGGAACAGAAATATTCCGTGGATTTGCCATCTGAAATGGCGACTATCCCTTGGCACAATAGGGTGTCACCCTGAGCTCGTCGAAGGGCGACACCCGGTGCCATGGTTCGATGGTTCGTCGTTGCTCACCACAGGCTTACTCACCATGACACTGTTTCGTCCTGCGTTTGAGGGGGATAGCCCGTCAGAACCGCACCGTGAACCGGCTGCCCTTCCCCACGGTGCTCGTCACTTCTATCTGCCAGCCTTCGCGGTCACAGATCTCCTTGCAGATGGCGAGCCCCAGCCCGAAGCCGTGGACGTGCACGCGCGCGGAGTCGGCGCGGTAGAGCCGCTCGAAGATATGGGGGAGATCTTCCTTCGCGATGCCCCCGCCCGTGTCTTCGATGCTCACGGATCGCCCCTCCACATGGACGGTGATAGAGCCGTGTTCGGTGAAGTGCACGGCGTTCTTCAGGAGATTGCCGAAAACCTTCTCGAGCGAGACGGGGGAAGTGTGAACGGTGACCTCGCTGAGGATCGCCAGACGGAATGAAAGTTTTTTGGCTTCAGCAAGGGCTGCGTAGGTTTGTGTGAACTCCCGGAGGAAGGGGGAGAGGGCGATGGGTTCCTTCTCCTGTTCCTTCATTCCGCGTGAGAGGAAGAGCATCTCCTCAATGAGGCGCTCCATCCGCAGGATGGCATCCTGCATGAGGGAGAGGCGTTCCCGCTGGGCTGGATTCAAATTCTCATTTCGCAGCGCGATGAGCTCCAGCGAGCTCTTCATGACCATGAGGGGGGTCCGGAGTTCGTGACTCGCATCCTGCGTGAACTGCTTCTCGCGACGGAAGGCCGCAGAGAGTCTCTGGAGGAAGTCATCGAAGGTGAGGGCGAGCTCGCCGATCTCGTCGCCGGGGTAGCCGCTCGCGAGGGAACTTTCGGGGAGTTTCTCCGGATGCATTCCCTTCACCTTACGATTGAGGAGGACGAGAGGGTGGAGCGCCCGTCCGGCGAAGAGGGCGCTCAGGCCGAAGGAGAGGACGAGCATGCTGCCGAAGACATTGAGCAGCACGGAGAAGAGGTGCTCCCGGAGGTTGGTATAGGAGCTGAGATCCTGGCCGACGGCGATGGTGAAGCTCCCCGCCTGTCCGCGGAGGATCCGGTAGGCCTGGTCACCGTTTCGCACGGTGCTGTACCCGTCCGTTGCGGGGAGGGGGATGCTCTTCTGGGAGGAGCGCAGGATCATCGTGCCCTTGGCATTCGTCACCACGGTGAAGAGTCCGATGGATTTCATTTCCTCGATCGTGGTGGCGATCAATCCGTTGAGATCCTCGAGACGCTCGGTGCTGGTCTCATCCTTCAAGTCATTGCGAATATTCTCGAGCTGCGCGAAGAGCAGGGTATCGATGTCCTTCTGCGCGCGCGTGTCGAAGAGGAGGAAGGAAATGCTCGCCGACAGGAAGAGGATGAGCAAAACCAGACCGGAGAACTGCAGTGCCAGACGCCACTTGATGGAGAGGTTACGCTTCATCCGTCCGGTCGGTGATGCAGTAGCCGCGCCCATGCACCGTGCGGATCAGCTTCGTGTCCTCGTTGCCATCCACCTTCTCGCGGAGCTTCTGGGTGTGTGAGCGGACGACATCGCTCCAGAGATCGGCATGCGCGTCCCAGAGGTGCGCCTCGAT
>JAQUNQ010000005.1 GCA_028717505.1 Candidatus Peribacteraceae bacterium | reverse complement strand
CCTGTTCCAAGTAGTGTCGTGTCACATCGGTGATCTCCAGCTCCCCGCGCGCAGAGGGTCTTATCTTTTTAATGATCTCAAAACAACGGTTATCGAAGAGATAGCATCCCGTCTGTGCGAGCGGGCTTTTTGGTTTGGTCGGCTTTTCTTCGATGGAGATCACGCGGTCACCCTTCACTTCCGCCACGCCGAAGCGCTTGGGGTCGTGGACTTCCTTGAGGAAGACATGTCCCCCCTTCCGGAAAGCCCTGATGGCGGGAGAGAGGTCGTCGAAGAAGACGTTGTCGCCGAGGATGGCACATACAGGCTCCCCGTCCGCGAATGACTCCGCGAGCCCCAGTGCCTGCGCGATGCCCCGTGGCTCCTTCTGCACCACGAAGGAGAACCGGCACCCGAAGCGCCCGCCATCACCGAGATAATTGGCTATCTGGTCCATGTGCTCGGGCCCCGTCACGAGGATGATGTCCGTGATGGCCGCGGAGCGCAGCGTCCCGAGGGGGTACTCGATGAGCGGCTTGTCGTAGACCGGCAGCAGGCTCTTGTTCGTGATATCCGTGAGAGGCTTGAGCCTCGACCCTGTGCCGCCGCAGATGAGAACACCTTTCATGGAACGGGGGGATAGTACACTGTTCCCGGAACAGGGAGCGAAGAATTCAGGATTTCAGGACTCCAGGGAGTGATCTCCTGATATCTTTTTACCCTGATACTCTTCCTGTATTCCTGAAGCCCTGTTGCCCTGAAATCTTCTGTTTCGGACGGTGCAGGGGAGCCCATCTGCTACCATACCTCCATGCGTTTACTGGTCACCGGTGCCGCCGGCTTCATCGGGTCGCACTTCGTGCTGCGGCATGTCGGCCAGTATCCCGAGGATGCGGTCGTCGTGCTCGACAAGCTCACCTACGCCGCAGACAAGCACTTCCTCGATCCCGTTCTGGACCGGATCACGTTCGTGGAGGGCGATATCGCGGATCAGCCGCTCGTGGCGCAGCTCTTCGAGAAGCACAAACTCGATACCATCGTGAATTTCGCTGCGGAGTCGCACGTGGACAACAGCATCCGCGATGCCGCGCCGTTCCTGCGGACCAACATCCTCGGCGTGCAGAGTCTCATCGAGGTCTGCCGGGCGCATGCGGGCGTGCGTCTCCTCCACATCTCCACGGATGAAGTCTACGGGGATCTCAGTGATGATGATCCGCCACGCACCGCGGAGCACGTCCTCCGTCCCAGCTCGCCGTACGCCGCAAGCAAGGCAGCCGCGGAGATGCTCGTGATGGCTGCCATGCGCACGTATGGGATTCCTGCCTGCGTCACGCGGTGCACGAATAACTACGGGCCGCATCAGGCGGAGGAGAAGTTCATTCCCACGGTCATCCGGCATGCGCTCCGGGACGAGCCCATTCCCGTGTATGCGGAAGGGAAGAACAAGCGCGACTGGCTCTATGTCACGGATCACACCGATGCAGTGGAGGTCATCCTGCACACGGACTGGGCCTTCCGCGACCCGCAGATCGGGAGCGGCCACATCTTCAACATTTCCGCCGGTCATGAGCAGCAGAACATCACCGTGGCCAAGGCCATCCTCGCGCTGCTCCAGAAACCCGAGAAGCTCATCTCCTTCGTGAAGGACCGCCCCGGTCACGACTGGCGCTATGCGCTCGATTCCGCAAACACGCGCAAACTCGGGTGGGCGCCGAAGGTTTCCTGGGAGGAGGGGGTGCGACGGACAGTCGATTGGTACCGGAAAAAGTTCGTCTCCTGAGGCTTTTGAGGCTTTTTTTCGCTAGGATGAGGTGGTGAAGATCGTTTTGGCCACGGGCATCTACCCTCCGGAGATCGGGGGACCGGCTACCTACGTGGAAGCGTTGGCACGAGAGTTCGTTGATGCGGGGCATGAGGTAGTGGTGGTGGCATACGGCGCCGATCGAAGCGACGCAGTGGAAAGTGGAAAGTGGAAAGTTTCCTTCGTCTCAAGGAGGGGCGGACCGCCGGCGCGGTGGTGCAGGTACGGGAGTGTTCTGAACGATGTGGCGAAGGATGCGGACATCGTGGAAGCCTTCTCCTCCATGAGCTGCGGCGTGCCGGTGATGTTCTCGGACGCGAAGAAACCGAAGAAAGTCCTGCGTCTCGGCGGGGATTTCTTCTGGGAGCGCTACACAGATCGCGGCGGGATGCGGGGGCTGAAGGATTGGTATGCGGGCAGGCCGTGGTCCAGATTCTTCGTGCAGAAGATCCTCCGCAGCTTCGATCACATCGTCTTCTCCACGCGCTTCGAGGAGGAGATGTACGAGGAGCAGTATGCGCTCCCTCCCCATTCGGTGATCGAGAATGCGGTGCCCGCGGGGTCTCCCGTATTACATCACAGACATGAGCCGCTGCGTCTCCTCTTCATGGGCCGGTTCGTGGGGTTCAAGAATCTTCCGGCGCTGCTGAAGGCACACGAAGGTCTTCCGGAAGTTCAACTCACGCTGGTCGGATCGGGGCCGATGGAGGCAAAACTCCGGCGTCTCGCCGCGGGTTCTGTGACGTTCCTCCCTCCGGTGAGCGGCGCCGAGAAAGCGCGCGTGTTCGCGGAGCAGGATCTCCTCATCCTTCCCTCGATCACCGAACTCAGTCCGCATGTCGCCCTCGAGGCGCGCGCCGCGGGACTCCCCGTGCTCCTCACCCGCGCGACGGGCCTGAGCGAGACGCTCACGCGGGGCATGGTCCTCGCGGATCTCTCGACGCCGGAGCGGATCACGGAGGCGGTCCGGCGGGTGCAGGCGGAGTACGATGCCGTCGCGCAAGCTGCGGCTTCCGTCCTTCCTGTTCGCGGTTGGGCGGATATCAGCCGGGAGCATCTTTCCCTCTTCGCGCACCTATGAAGCTCCTCATGGTCTCCGGCGATCGTTCTATCTTGCAGGGCAAGCGGGGGGCTTTCTGGTACACGCTGCAGGAGCTCCGGAAGCACTTCGATCGCATCGACATCCTCTGTCCGCGCGCAACGGATGTCGTGACGAACGGCAATAACCACCATCATCCCGCTGCCATCGCGGGCGGAGGAGAGGTGCACTTTCATCCCTGTCCCCTCGGACTCTGGTATCAGTCGCATTGGATCGTGAAGCAGGGGAAAACCCTCTTCCGGGAACATCACCATGACGTGATGACGGTCCACGAGTATCCCCCGTTCTACAACGGTAGAGGAGCGCTTCGGCTCCACCGCGCCACGGGTATTCCCTTCGTTCTCGAAGTGCACCATGTGGTCGGCATCCCGGCGCCCGCCTCCTTCGCCGAACGTCTCGGCCGCTGGCTCTCCCGCTGGGTGCTCCCCCGCCACGCGCGGGCGGCTGCCGCCGTGCGCGTCGTCAATACGGCCATGCGTGACCTCCTCTGTTCATGGGGAATCCCTGCGGAGAAAGTGCAAATCGTCTCTTCCTTCTACCTTGATCGCGAACTCCTCGCGAAGGATGTGCGGCCGCCCATCTCCTATGACGTGTCCTTCTGCGGCCGGCTCGTTCCCAACAAGCAGTTGGCCCTCCTCATCGAAGCGATCGCGGACATGCCCGAGATACGCCTCCTCGTCGTGGGCGACGGGCCCGAGCGCGCGCGGTGCGAGGCGCTCGCGCGGAAGCTCAGCATGCAGGAACGTGCTACGTTCCTTGGTTGGATGCCCTCGGCGGAAGCGGTGATCGCCGCCGTGCAGACCGCGCGGATCTTCGTGATGAACTCGTCGAGCGAAGGCGGCCCGCGGAGCGCGCTCGAGGCCATGGGATGCGGCATGCCGGTGGTGGCCACGCCCGTCGGTATCATGCCGGAGATCATCGAGGACGGGGTGAACGGCGTTTTCACGGACGGGAGCAAGGGGGATCTCCGCCGGAAGATCACACGGCTCCTCCAAGATGAGGCGCTGCGCAACCGCCTCGGCGCGGAGGCGCGGAAAGTCCTCGACCGCTTCGACCGTGTGCGGCTCATCCGGCAGTACGCCGACTTCCTCCAGTCGATCGCCCGCCACTCATGAAACTTCTCCTCGTCACTCAGAAGGCCGACCGCAACGATTACATCCTCGGGTTCTTCCATCGCTGGATGGAGGAGTTCGCGAAACATGTCGATCAGTTGACGATCGTCGCACAGGCAACCGGAGATTATTCGCTGCCGCAGAACGTGCAGGTCCTCTCGCTCGGCAAGGAACAGGGTCGGTCGCGGCTCTCGCAGATCCTTCAATTCTGGCGGCTTCTCTTCCGTCTCCGCGATTCGTATGACTGCGTGCTCGTCCATATGACACCCATCTGGGTGCTCCTCGGCTGGCCGCTCTGGTTTCTCCTCCGCAAGCCCGTCTTCCTCTGGTACGAGATCCGTCGCGGAAGCTCGCGCCTCTCTCTCGCACTCCTCTGCGTGCGCAAGGTGTTCTCCGCGACGGCGCGGGGGCTTCCGTACTCCCATCACAAGCAGGTGGTCCTCGGACACGGGATCAATACGGCGGTATTCACTCCGGCTCCGGATCGCCGGGAGGAAGCTCTCGTGGCAGCTGTCGGACGCATCACGCGGTCGAAGCGCTACGACGTGATTCTCCGCGCATTCGCCGGGCTTCCCGAGGTGTGCCGTCTCTGCATCGCGGGGGGGACCGTGACGGCGGCCGATCAGGAGGAGAAGACATCTCTCGATCAACTGGCACGCGAGCTCGGCATTGCCAGGCGGGTGGAAGTCTCGTGGGTGGAGCCGGAACACATTCCTGCGCTCCTGCGTCGTGCGAGTCTTGTCCTCCACGCGTGCGTCGGCGGACTGGACAAGGTCGTGCTGGAGGCGATGGCGTGCGGGACTCCCGTAGTCTCCACGAGCGAAGCGGCTAAAGATATCCTTCCCAGGGTTTGCCTTGCCAGGCCGGACACCTTGGCGGACCATGCGCGGCGCATCCTCTCGCTCTCGTCCGACGAGCGTGCCGTGCTCGCCCGCGATCTCCGGCAGCGCGTCGTCGATGGGCATGCCCTCCCGCGTCTCATCGAGCGGCTCGTGCAGGAAATGCAATAACCCCACTTCCATGGATCAACCCCGACTCAGCATCGTCATGCCGGTCTATAACGAAGAGCGCACGCTCGAAAAGATCATCGCGCGCGTCTTTCGTTCCTGCGGGGACTTTGCCGAGGTCATCTTCGTCGATGACGGTTCGCATGATCAGTCTCTTGCAATTTTGAAGCGCCTTGCGCGGTCACAAGATTCGGTCCTCACGAAGCCGAACGGGGGCAAGGGGTCAGCCGTGCGGATGGGCTACGCGCAGGCGAAAGGACGCTACACCATCGTGCAGGATGCGGACCTCGAGTACAGCCCCGAGGAAATCCCCGGCCTCCTCTCCTTCGCGGAAGAGCGCGCGGCGCCGGCGGTCTTCGGGTCCCGCCGCTTAAAGAAGCAGAAGCAGTTCACCCATCTCACCACCTTCGTCGGCGGGAGCCTCCTCACTCTCCTCTGCAACCTGCTCTACAGCACGCGGCTCACCGACCAGCCGACCTGCTACAAGATGGTGCGGGGGGATCTCCTGCGGACCCTGCCCCTCCGGGAAGACGATTTTCGGTTTGATCCGGAACTCACGGCGCTCCTCGCGCGGCGCGGCATCGCGATCATCGAGTATCCCGTCTCCTACGCGCCGCGCACCTTCGCCGAAGGGAAGAAGATCTGCTGGAAGGACTGGTTCAAGTGGGTGTGGGTCTTCCTGAAGTTTCGCTTTCTCCCCGAGAAGAGGCTGCACGTGTAGGTGTCTTTCAGGCACAATACCGTCATGCGTCTCCTAGCAAACAGGTGGTTCGTGCCCGTCTTCCTCTGCGCCGTTTCGGTGGTGCTTTTCCTCCTGTGGCTGCCGGGGCTTCGCTTTCCCATCACGAGTGACACGACGGTCTATGCGCTCCTCGCCGAAAGCATGTGGAAGCACGGCACGTATGTCTATCAGGGCGTGCCGTACGCCAAGCACCTTCCGCTTCATCCCATCCTCTCGTATCCCTTCGTGTGGGCGCTCGGCTATCACGCCGGCATGAAGCTGAGCAGCCTGCTCGCCGGTATCGGCACGCTCTGGGTGTCGTTCTTCCTCCTTCGGCGCTCCTTCTCCGTTCCTGTCGCCGTCGGGGCGGTCAGCGCACTCGTTTTCCATCATGGCTTCGTCCTCATGACGATGCTCGGTTCAGCCGATCTTCTCTTCGTTCTCCTCTTCCTTGCGTCCCTGCTCGCGTTCCTCCGTGCCGAGCGGGATGCGCGCTTCTACCTCCTCTGCGGGGGGCTCGCAGGACTCGCTTCCCTCACCCGCTACAACGCCCTCGCGCTTTTTCCTCTCTTCCTCGTCTTCGTCTTCTGGAAGCGCCGAAAGCATCTTCGTTCCCGATTGCTCTGGAGCGGCCTCGTCCTCGGTGCGGTACTCTTCGGACTCTGGCTCCTGCGCAACGCCCTCGTCTTCGGCAGCCTCCTCCACTCGGACTACGGGGGCGAGTTCTCCGCCATGGTGCCTTCTCCGTTCCGTGAGCTCCTGCGGAGTGTCGTCTACTATCTCTCTCCGCTCCACAACATTCTCCCCGTGCTCCTCCTCCTGGCGTGCTGGGGGCTCCTGCGGGAAGGGAAACGGCAGTCTTTCCTCCTCCTCGCCCTGCTCGCGGCCTGGGCGCTCTCCCTCTTCTGGTGGGTGAAGGGGATGCGCTTCATGATGGCGGGCTATCCCATTCTCCTCGGTTTCGCATTTGCGGGAGTGTTTGATCTCTGGAAGCGCTTTCCGCGTTCCCGCCGCGCGCTCATCCTCACTGGCATCGCGACGGCGCTCTTCTTGCATGTTCCCGCTCTCTGTCTCTACACCTACGGTGCGTGCAATGCGTGGTTTGACCGAACGATCGATCACATCCCCGCCGACCTTGGTCTCTCGTCCGAGGGGCTCTACGGCATCGCGCTCGCGAAGGAGTACATTAATGCCCATGCGCCGCAGGGCGGTGCCGTGCTCGTTCGATCGCAGAATTTCCCTGTTTGGAAGGAAGGGGTGTTCCGCCCGGATCTGCGGGTCATCGGGAAGATCGGGGAGGCATGTCCATCTCTCGAGATCGTCCAGTCGGCCCCCGGGATGAACCGCGTTGTGTTCGCGACGCACGCGGCTCCGCTCACACTCGTTCTCGAACACCTCTGCCCCCCGCGCTAGAGGTTCGCGCGGAGCCGCTCGCTCGTTCTCTCCACTTGCTCCAGATTCTGCTCCGGGCGCAGGAATTGCCGGCGGCTCTCCAGGATGTTTAGAAGCTCTTTCCGTGCAGGGAGGGAAGGGAGCGGATAGGGCTTTCCTTTCAGTTTTGTGTAGAGTTCCTGAATGGTGCAGATGGAGAGCATGGCGGACAGGAGGCCAAAGAGGAGCGTGCCGCCCCATTGTTTGGCCGGCGGATCACGGAAGTAGTCGAGTGTTTCCTTGGGCGTACGGAAGTACCAGAGGAGCATCACTGCGCCGCTGAGTCCGCTGAAGGCTGCTGTGCATTTCTCCTCTTCTTCCTTCGGGACGATGGCGCAGCGGTAGCCCTTCCTCAGGAGGATCTCGTTTGCCTTGTCGAAGGTGTCGTAGCGCTTCGGGGACTTGCCGATGGGCGACGGGTGCGTGTTCCCATCCGCGGGGGCGAGGGAGAGGTGCTCGCGTGCCACGAAGATCTCGCGGTTGATGGCGGTACAGTAACTGCTGCTCGGCTTGATGCGCTTCCCGTCGATCTCAAATTCCCACCACTCGCGCGGCCGGAAGCTCACGGAGGCCGTGCGCGGATCGGCAAACTCGCGGCGGAGGATTTCGAGACATGCAGGACTCATGAGGAACATATCGTCGTCGCAGATCCAGCCGATGCGGCGGTGCCGGGCGATATGGGAGAGGAATTCGTCACACTTCGTCGCCGCGTAGAGATTCAAAAACGTGAGCACGAGAGCACCGGGGAAGTCGTGCGATTTCAGCTTGCCGGAGCAGTCGAAGATGACGATGTCCGCTCCGTCCCCGAGGCTTCTACGCGCGAAGTGGTACCACACCGTCATCATCGGCGGGAGGATGTTCATGGTGCAGAGCGCAGGCTTGTCGCTCTCGGGGAGTGCAGGCCGCGTGAGGTAGTAGCTCACCGTCGGAAGGAGTGTCCGCGGAGCGCGCAGAACACTGAAGCGTTTGAAGACGTGGCGCAGGAGGCTGGCGTATGCGTGTGCGATGGGAGGAGGGTTAGGCTTTTCTCAAGACGAAGGCGCTCTGGCCGTCCGTTTCCGTTCCATGGGATTCGCGGGCGATCACCAATCCCGCTCGAGAGATCATTGCGGTGAAGAAAGTTTTGGAGAAGCGCACGCAGTGAAGCGCGCCTTTCCACTGCCGTCCTCCATCCGCGGGGTTCTCCTCTTCGCCGGAGACATTGTCTTCCACGAATGCCGTGAGAAACACGGACCCCTTGGGTGTAATGAGCCGCGCGAACTCCCGGAGATACGCCTGGATATCCGGCGAGCGCATGTGGGAGAAGACCGAATACAGATGAATGAGATCAAAGGAATGCTCCGGCACAGGCAGACGGAAATTTTCCTCCACAGCTTTTCCCGAGGGGTTGTAGCGCTCGTTTTGGACATTGATCCGGAGGAAGCGAAATGATGGGTGAAGAGGGGTGATGTGGCGGGCACACCAGTCAACGGCCGTCTCGTTGACGTCGATACCCTGATACCGGCGGATGAGCCCAAGCACGCTCAGTATCCCGATGGGGAGGCGGCCCGTCCCGCAGCCGATGTCGAGGAGCGCGCTCTCGCGCGTGAGGCCGCACCACTCCATGAGTCGTCGCGCATCGGACTCGCCGGCGGAGAGGAACGCCTCGTCATCCAGGAAGTGCACTCCGCCGAAGCGTAGGTTCTTTTCCGGCAGGATCTGTCCGCGGTGGAGGGAAGTCTCCGGCCGCAGGAGCGCCCGTGCGCGCCGCTTGATGATTCTCAGCATAGTCATGCCATGCCTAGCATGGTGGAGGCGGAGGCGTTCTACAAGGCTTATACTGCCTCCGTGCGCACCGTCTTCATCAAGACGCTTCCGGGCGTTCCACTCGTGCCGCTCCTCTATCCCACCCTTGGGAGGGAGGAGCGTGCGTCCATTCTCTTCCTCAACGAGGCATTCGCGGATTTCCATGAGCCGTTCGTCGCCGTGACGGACGATCCTGCGCGCGCGGATGATCTCCTCCTTCCGCACAATTACTCCGTCGTGAAGAATGAGCGGGCGTACCTGCAGGAGTATTCCGCGCTCAGCGTGAAATTGGGCAAGCGCATCATCGTCTTCGCCCACGGGGATAGTGATGGGGAGGTGCGTCTGCCGCACACACTCGTCTTCCGCACGTCACAGTACCGTGGCCGGCTCCGTCCCGGGGAGATTATGATGCCGGCGTACGCGGTGGATCTCCTCCGGGGTCGCGCCTTTTTCCCGCGGCGCAAATCCGGGCGGGCGGTGATCGGGTTCTGCGGCTGGGCGCGGTACAAGAACATCAAGAATCTTGTGGGGACCGTCGTGAAGGACGGCCTCATCGACGTACGTGCCCTCCTGAGCGGCGATCCACATTTTCTCGCGCGCAAGAAGGGGCTTACCTTCCGACGGCGTGCGCTGCGGGTTCTCGAAAGGAGCGCACTCATCCGGCCAAATTTCATCCTCCGCTCCAGCTACTCGGGGCACCGGAGCACCATCCGGGTGAATCCGGCGCAGGCACGGGAGGAGTATCTCGAGAATATGCTCTCCTCCGATCTTGCTCTTGCGGTAAAGGGGGACGGCAACTACTCGTACCGCTTCTACGAGGCCCTGAGCGCGGGGAGGATCCCGCTCCTCGTGGATACCGATTGCATCCTGCCACTCGAGGACATCATTCCCTACGACGAATTCGTGCTGCGCGTGCCGTTCGATTGCATCCATACCATCGATCGCCTCGCGGCGGATTTCTATGGCTCGCTTTCCGATGATCGCTTCGTCGCCATGCAGCGCAGATCACGGGAAGCATTTGAACAGCACCTGAATATCAAGAGTTTCCTCCGGTACGCAGTCGATCACCTCCTCTGATACGGCTTCGCCCCGCATGTGCGGGGCTACGCCGCTATCCATCACATTTGGGGGAGTTCTAGGTTTGAGCACAGAGGAGGATCTTTCCCGCGATGTCCTTCGGGTTTCCCGCTTCGCAGAGAATGACGCTCTCCCCGTCATGGAATTGCTCGAGGATGGCCGGTGTGCGCGCGGTGAGGACGGGCACGCCGCAGGCGACAGCGTCGTAGACCTTGTGCGGGATGACGCGCTTGGCCTTGTCCGTCGTCCCGAAGATGCCGAGGCAGAGGTCGGATGCGTGGATGAGATCGGGGAGCTCCGTGAGCGGCACGCAGGGCCGGAAGGTCACATTGGTGAGCGCGAGCTCCGTGGCGCGCTGTCGCATGGCCGGCTCGGTTTGCCCTCCTCCAACGAGCGTGAAGTGGATCTCCGGGTGGGATTTCCCGAGGATGGCCGCCGCATCGAGGATATGCTCGATGCCCTGCAGGGGGATGAAGGTGCCGTAGAAGAAGACTTCGAAGAGATCGTTCTGGACGTGGACGTCGCGCGGGGCGAAGAGGTCGGGACGCGTTTCCAGGTACACCACGCGCACACGTCGCGGCTTCAGGCGGAAACGACGGATGAAGAAGCGGCGCTGGGCTTCCGTGTCCACGATCACCTCATCGGCGAGGTGGCAGCTCAGAGAATCCATGCAGAAGAGGAACCAGGCGAACGGGTTCCACGGCGCATACAGCGCCCGGTCAGCGACGAGCGAATCATGGAGGGAGAGGAAAGCGTCGAAGCCGAGCGTGCGGCGCGGGAAACGGGTCAGGAGCCACGCGAGCGGCATGAGGTAGTGGCCGGGGAAGGTCACGAGGACGGCATCTGCCTGCCCGGCGCCGCGGAACTTCCGCACGAGATCGATGCACTTTCGCGGAAAACCCTTCACCTGCGTCTGGCACTCCACAATGTCCCACCCCTCCTTCTCCATCGTGCCGCGGATCGTCCAGTAGCGCGGAGAGGCCGTGTCCGAGTAGCCGAAGAGGAGCAGGCGCTTCTTTTCCATGCATGGGCGGCGTCCGTTGCTCATTACATGACGTCAACGCTACTCTATCACAGTGCGCATCACGTATGTCACGCAGGCGAGGTTCCCCACCGAGAAGGCGCACGGCTTCCAGGTGGCGGAGGTGTGCAGTGCTCTGAAGCAGCTCAAGCATTCGGTCACACTTGTCGCACCCGATGTCGCGAATACCGTGCGGACTGATCATGCCGTCTATTACGGACTCCGCACCTCGTTCCCCGTCGTGCGCCTCCGGGTGTTCGATGCACTTCGGTCGCGCGTGATCCCGGGGGCCTTCGCCTTCTTCTTCACGATGCGGTCCTATCGGAAGTCGATCCGGACCTATCTGAAGGAGCATCCCTGTGATCTCCTCTATGCGCGTTCGCCGGCGCTCCTTCCCACACTCCTGAAGTCGGGGGTGCCGGTTATCCTCGAGCTCCACACGCTCCCGCGTCGTTCCCGCGCATTCATCGATCGGTGCAGGCGCTGCCGTGCCGTCGTCTGCCTCACCACGCCCATGCGCGATGAGCTCCTCAAGCGCGGGATGGACGCATCCCGGGTCATGGTGGAGGGTGATGGGGTCGATCCGCGGCGCTTCCTGCATCTTCCATCCGCCTCCGCCGCGAAGAAGCAGTGGCGTCTCCCGGCCGGCCGGCCCGCGGTGGGGTACGTCGGGTCGCTCGTCACGCGCGATACGCTGGAGAAGGGAGTCCGCGAGCTTATCGGTGCCTTCGCGATTCTCAAGAAGCGCGGGGAGAAGTTCTTCGGGTGGGTGGTCGGCGGGCCGGAGGAGTGGCGGAAACGCTACGTGACGTATGCACATTCGCGGGGTCTCACGGAACAGGATGTGCACTTCCAGGGGGCTGTGGGGAGTCCGCAGGTCCCCTCCGTCCTGGCGGCTTGCAGCGTGTGTGTCTATCCCGCGCCCGAATCGACGCATCCCTACTTTCAGCGCGACACGTCCCCCCTGAAGATCTTCGAGTACCTCGCGGCGGGCAAACCGATCGTGTGTGCCAATCTCCTTCCTCTCCGGGAGGTTTTGGGCCCCTCCCTTGCGCATCTCTGCCGTCCGGGTGACAGCGTCTCCCTCGCGGATGCCATCGAGCAGGCACTGCGGCATCCCGTGACGAATGCGCGTCGCCGCCGTGCGCTCCTTGAGCGCTCATCCTGGAAGAACCGCATGGCACGCATCCTCGCCTTCGCGGCGAAGCAGCAGAGGAAGAAGAGGAGTCCGCGCTAGACGGCGGCGGCGATGACAGTCATGAGCGAGAGGATGGGGCGCATGATGCCGAAGACCCACATCGAGAGGAGGGGGACATGGAAGAAAGTGCCGAGCAGGATGAGAATGAGTAGAACCATCGGCCCCCGCTGCATGAAGTTTTCGTACGTCTCCTCGTGCTGGATCGGGATGAACATCCGGAGGATCTTCGAGCCGTCGAGCGGTGCGATCGGCAGGAGGTTGAAGGCCATGAGGCCGAGATTGATGAAGAGGAGGCCTCCGAGGAGTTGCAGGAGGAGTGTCTGAAGGACGGAGCCATTCTGTCCCACCGTGAGGATACCCATTGGAGAATCGGTGATGCTCCGTGGAACGAGGAGCAGGAGCGCGAAGAAGGAGAGGAACGCGAGGAGGAGGTTACTCACGGGGCCCGCGAGCGCGACGAGGGTGGTGTCCCTCTTGGGATGGTGGAAATAGTACGGATTCACGGGGACGGGCTTCGCCCAGCCGAAGCCGACGAAGAGGAACATGAGCGCCCCAATGGGGTCCAGGTGCGCGAGGGGGTTCAGCGTCAGCCTCCCTGCGTTGTAGGCCGTCGGGTCCCCGAGTCGTGCTGCCATCCACCCGTGTGCCCACTCATGGACCGAGAGGGAGAGGAGAATGGCGATGATGAACGGGGGATTCAGGAAGGTCGACATGCCTGCAGTTTACCCGAAAACTCCTGTCGATATTGTTGACCGATCGCAGAGTCCTCAGTACCCTCTCACCGCCCTATGTCGCGTACATGCGTGAAAACCGGCAAGAAGACGACTTTCGGGAACACCCGGAGCCATTCCCTGCGCCACACGCGCCGGACCTATGGGGCAAATATCCAGAAGAAGCGTGTCTATGATCCTGCGACCGGGGAGTACCGCACCATGAAGGTCTCCGCCTCCTACCTGCGCACGCTCGCGAAGAGGCTGCAGGCGGGGAAGAGGATTTAGGGTTCGAGAGGGATATCTTCAGTTGAGCGTAGCACTCGGCTTTGTGAGAGCATGCACTTTGGTGTCACCATCGTCCTCCAGCTCGACGAGGCCGGCGATCACATCTTTTCCTTGTGCCGCGCATTCTCTTCTTGCCTTGTTATAGGCTCCTAATGCCTTATCGATATCTTGCTGAGTCACCTCAGACCCGTCATTGCCCGCAGCGGATTTTCTTGTCATTCCTCCCACATGCGGCGCCGAGAAGAGATGGTGGATTCTGCCGTGGCATTCATCGCACTCAACGCCGACCAGACGTCCGTCTTGCACCCCGTCGGCATAGAATTCACGGCATTCACCGCGTGCACTGCATTCAGAGTTTTCGCATTCGCCATCGTAGTACATGCGCATGGGGTGAGCGGGGAAATGGCGGCACAGTTTGTGCTCTCGAACATTCTTCGTCAAACCCGTTCTCCGGTTTTTTCAGTCGCAGAAGCCTTGCAGCATGTCCGCGGGGAATTCCTCCTGCCGGAGTGCCGCGCAATCCGCGGAGCCGTTGCCCTCGTACACGATGTGCCAGATGCCGGTCATCCTGGAGGCGAGGACTATGCCGCCGGGAGTGCCCGGTCCACCGAAGGAAATCTTCGCACGAGCATGCTTCTCATCCTCCTGCGTCATCGTGACGGTGAATGTTGTGTTCGGCTTGTACTTCTGCGTGAGCTCCCAGGTGATCGCTTCCTTGGCTGAGGCGAAGCATTCCTCCTCCCACACGCGCAGGCACTTCTCCTTCGGCGCGCACCACGTGTAGCCCGCCGAACCGATGCATCCGTGCTCATCGCGGTCTCCGCCAACGAGAGGTTCCGCCGGCTTCTGCGCGCAGCCCGCGACGAGGCAGGCGGCGAGGAGGATCATCAGAGAAGTGCCGAGGCGGGTGGCGTGTTTCATGGAAAGAGGGGGAAGCATCGGCAGTATTTCATTTCCTGCTGCCTCTGCCTAGTGTCCCGTGTCGTCCAAGAACTCATGGAGCGCTTTCTGCCGCCGTTCCTTGATCGAGCTCCGGCGGTGTTTTTCCCCGAGCATCTTCTCCTTCGCCCGCCGCGAGCGGCGCTGCTTCTGCTTGCGCAGCTTGAAGATTTCCTGCTGGCGCTGGGACTCCGCCCCCTTGAGCTTCTCCTCGATCTTCCGGAGTAGGAGCTCATAGGCCGCGATGCGGTTCCGGTGTTGTTCGCGGAAGCGCTGCACGCGGACGACTGTCTCCGTGGGGCGGTGCGTGAGCTCCACGCAGCTTGCAGTCTTGTTGATCTTCTGGCCGCCCGGTCCGCCCCCGCGCGTGAAGAACTCGTCGATGTCCTCGGGGAGTACCCTGAGCTCGGCGGCGAGTGCGAGGAGCGGCGGGAGGAGCTCGACGGGGAAATTCATGGAGGAGAGTGTACAGGAAGGGGCTACTTTGCCACGAAGGCCGTCGCACCGAGCCAGGCCAGGTCAAAGACGGCGCGCATCGTTCGCGCGAATGTTGCGCTCTCCACGAGGAGACCGAGGAGTTCCTCCTTCTTCAGGGAGACGATACCGACGGTGTTCCCGAAAATGAGCACTTCATTCTCGAACGGGAATTGATCCTTATTCACGAGCAGGATCTCAATGAGGTTCGGGTCGTAGCTCTTCGGGAGGAAGGGGTCGATCACATGGACGCTCTCCGCGGTATTCGGCGAGAGGTAGCGCGTCTTGATGCCTTTCTTCAGGCGTGTATGTGTGTAGTCGCGGAAAAAATCCGGGAAGAACTCGGTTACCGTCTTGAGATTGGTGTAGCCGAGGATCTCCTTCTTCGCTGCAAGGGATTCCGTGAATACGCGCTCCACACCCTCCTGTCCTTCGTAGAAGCGGATCTTCGGCTTGAATCCGTGTGTTCCCGTAAGAGACTTGAGCTGCGGGAGGAGCGTCTTCGCGATATTCACGCACTCCAGTGCGAGCTCCTCGAGCTTCTCGGGCGGCTCCGGCGCGAAGCACTTCACCCCATTCTTGTCATACTGGCTGAGGAGGCGCTTCTTCAGAAGTTTTTCCAGGGTGTGGTAGCAACTCACCCGGTTGATGCCCGCCTTCCGAGCAATCACAGAGACTGCTCCGCCGTTAATTTCGGCGACGGCCAGGTACACCTTAGCCTCTTCATCCGTGAGCCCCAATTTGAGGAGTTCAGCAATCATCGTGTCATTCCGAGCCCGTCGAGGGATGAATTACCGTCATGGTTCGATGGTTCGGCTTTGCTCACCACAGGCAGAGCTCACCATGACATTCTAGTACTGTTGTCGAAAGTTTTCTACAGATTTTAATGTACTGTTTATGGTTTATAAATGCGAAAAAATCGTTATATGGCCTGAGTCTGTTGGACAATAATGACTATACATTCCAGAATGCACATGCTGCGGCCAGGTTCTATGCCCAGCATTTTTTATCTATGCCTGCATGTAAGCAATGTTCATCGGCATTCGACATCACGCAGGACAACCTCGCGTTCTACGATAAAGTTTCACCTGTCTTCATTGTGAAGAAGGAGCTCATCCCTCCGCCGACGCTCTGCCCGGACTGTCGGCAGCAGCAAAGGCTCTCATGGCGCAACGAGCGGAATCTCTACCATCGGAAATGCGACCTCACTGGCAAGCAAATCATCTCCATGTATGCACCGGAGAATCCGCAAAGAGTCTATGACCAGGAAGCATTCTGGAGCGATCGGTGGGATGGGGTCGAGTACGGAAAAGACTTCGATTTCTCACGTCCTTTCTTCGAACAATTCGCCGAACTTTTTCTTGCTGCTCCGCGAATCAATCTGATTAACAAAGATCACGAGAACAGCGAATACTGCAACTTTTCTCTCCAGAACAAGAACAGCTACCTTCTCTTTACCTGTTATGGCTGCGAGGACAGCTTCTACTGCAACCGCTCACAGACCTCGCGAAGCATCTGTGATTGTGCCAATGTCGAGGATTGCGAACTCTGCTACGAAGTCATTGATTCCGACCGCTGCTATCACTGCCAGTATTTGCAGAACTGCTCCAACTGCTCAGACTGTTTCCTGGGTTATAATCTGAGAGGATGCCGAAACTGCTTCGCGTGCTACAACCTCCAGAACGCCCAGTATCAGGTCGGCAACGTGCAGTACACAAAAGAAGGATATGAGGAACTCGTCAAAAAACTCCGGAAGGATATGAAAAACGTCCGGAAGAATTTTGAAGAGCATAAGCGCCAAATGCCTCACAAGTACATGGATTCCATCAATGTGGAGAACTGCACGGGAAATGCCATCATCAACTCCCGGAATGCACATTCCTGCTATGAAGTCATCGGGGTGCAGGATTGCACCTACGTGGCGAACGCAACATCCATGAAGGATGCCTTCGATGTGAACAATGATGACCGCTCCGAGCTGGTGTATGAAGCCGTTGGCAGCGAGGCGAACACCATGCACTGCTTCAATGACATCTCCTGGTTTGATCACAACATCCTCTACGGCAGTCTCTGTTTTCACTGTGATCACTGCTTCGGATGCGCGAGCCTGAAAAATAAGAAATATTGCATCTTGAACAAGCAATATACAAAAGAGGAATACGAGAATTTGGTACCGAAGATCATCGCACACATGCGGAAAACCGGTGAATGGGGTGAATTCTTCCCCGGCAGGTTCTCCCCCTTCAGCTACAACGAGACCATGGCGCAGGATTTCTTCCCTCTCCGCGAAGAGGAGGCCGTGGAGCGGGGATGGAAGTGGCGCATGTATGACGAAAAGCAGTCATACCTCGGTCCCGAGGTCACGGTACGGGATTCTATCGCGGAGACTGATGATTCCATCTGCGGAAATATCCTGAGCTGCTCTGTCACGGGAAAACCTTACAAGATTATACCGAAGGAGCTCGCTTTCTATCGGCAGATGGATATTCCCCCGCCGAAAAAGTGTTTTGAGCAGCGTGTCATCGAACGCATGGCACTGCGCAATCCTCGCAAGCTCTGGAGTCGAAATTGCGCGAAGTGCGGTAAAGGGATCGAGACTACCTACAGTCCCGATCATCCGGAGATCGTGTACTGCGAATCTTGTTATCTTGCCTCCGTCTACTGATGCCCTCCTGCACGCAATGTTCATCGGCATTCGACATCACGCAGGACGACCTCGCGTTCTACGATAAAGTCTCACCTGTCTTCAATGGAAAGAAGGAGCTCATCCCTCCACCGACGCTCTGCCCGGACTGCCGGCAGCAGCGCAGGTTGGCATTCCGCAATGCGCACGTCCTCTACAAGCGGAAGTGTGATCTCACGGGTCAGATGATTGTCTCCACAGCATCGCCCGATAAACCTTACAAGGTCTACAACCACGACGGCTGGTGGAGCGATGTCTGGGATCCCATGATGTACGGACGACCCTTCGATCCCGCGCGTTCCTTCTTTGATCAGCTGCACGAGCTTCAGTGCACCGTGCCCCGGTTGGCGCTCGGGAACTGGAATTCCGAGAATAGTGACTACGTGGCCATCGGTGCGGACAACCGGAACTGCTATATGGCGTCTCCATGCTTCCGGAGCGAAGACTGCTACTTCGGGGATTCCATCTATTCCTGCAAGAACACCATCGACTGCCTCCTCTGTGAGGGGATGGAGATCGCGTACGAGTGCACCAACTGCAAGAACGGATATGCGCTCTTCTACTCCCAGAACAGCCTGAACTGCTGGAACTCGTGGTTCCTCAAGGACTGCAACAGTTGCAGTGACTGCATTGGTTGCTACGGGCTTCGGAACCAGCGCTTCCACGTGTTCAACAAGCCGGTGACGGAGACGGAGTACAAGAAGATCCTCATGCAGCTCTTGAAGCCGCTCACGCATAAAAAAATCGATGATCTCCGTGGGAGTTTTCTTGAGATGGAACTGCGGCTTCCACACGTGTCCATCCACGAGACTCTCTCAGAGAATTGCACGGGCAACGAGTTCATCGAGTGCCGGAACTGCTTTGAATCCTATGACCTCAAGCGCTGCGAGGACGTGAAGCACTGCTATCGCGTCTTCGACGCGAAAGATTCCTATGACCTCTCGAAGTGCGGCGTCGAGGGGCTGGAACACTGCTACGAGCTCATGAACGCGGGGTACAGCAACAACCACGTGCTGTTCTCGCACGTTCTCCAGAACTCGGCAGACGTGTACTACTGCGAGCACTGCTTCTCCTGCAAGAATTGCTTCGGCTGCTCAGGGCTTCGTCACAAGTCGTACTGCTTATTGAATAAGCAGTACTCACGTGAGGAGTACGAGAAGCTTGTGCCACAGATCATCGCGCACATGCGAAACACAGGAGAGTGGGGCGAATTCTTCCCCGTTCCGTCGAGTCCTTTCGCCTATAACGAAACTGTGGCACAGGAGTACTTTCCTCTGACGAAGGAGGAGGCAGAGCGGCGGGGGTGGAACTGGCACCAGGACGTCGATTCCACGAAGCAGTACCTCGGTCCTGACATCAGTATTCCCGACTCCGTATTCGATGTTCCCGAAGACGTCACCTCTCACATTCTCCGGTGCTCGGCAACCGGGACGCTCTACAAGATCATTCCGCAGGAATTGGCATTCCTGAAGGGGAACGGGATCCCGCTCCCGCTGAAATGTCCCGATCAGCGTCACAAGGAGCGCATGGCACTCCGCAATCCCCGCAAGCTCTGGAGCCGAAATTGCGCGAAGTGCGGGAAGGGAATACAGACGACCTACGCCCCCGAGCGGCCGGCCGTTCGAGGCTCCGAGGAGCCCTCAGGCTCCCGAGGAGAAATTGTCTACTGTGAATCTTGTTACCTTGCCACAGTCTACTGATGGCAACAGTCTGTACTTTCTGCGGCTCACCATTTTCGCTCGCCGGCGCGGCCGAAACCGATTTCTACAAGCGCATGGATGTCCCCGAACCGACGGAGTGTCCTGCGTGCCGCAGGCAACGGAGATTGATGTTTCGCAATTTCTTTCACTTGTATCATCGAACATGTGATCTGACGGGAAAAAAAATTCTGTCGATCTATGACGCTGGCATGTCCTTTCCCGTGTACGGCATTCAAGTGTGGTGGAGCGATAAGTGGGATGGACTCTCCTACGGACTGTCCCCCGATTTCTCC
>JAQUNQ010000004.1 GCA_028717505.1 Candidatus Peribacteraceae bacterium | reverse complement strand
GTCGAGCTTGCGATCAGTGCTGTGCTGACAGTCCTGATTGCGAACGTCGTCCTGCAGATGGAAAGCGCCACCCCCCCGCTCCAGGGGGCGCTCTCTTTCTCGAGGGGGGTGCCGGGCGCCACGCTCCAGCTCGCGCAGTTCGATGACCCCGGTGCCTGCTGTTACGGCTCCTTCTGTGATGCAGTGAATGCGGAGTATGAGTGTTGGGGAACCTTTGTCCCTTACGGTTACTGTCCTGATTCCTGCAGCGGCACACCCGGGGCCTGCTGCGGCGGCTTCGGCTCTTGCGAGGAAACGACGGAGGATGCGTGTTATGCGACGTTTGTCCCCTACGGTTTCTGCCCTGATTCCTGTGATACCGGCGAGAGTTCTGCCGCGGAGAGCAGCGAAGAGGAGTCAAGCGAGGAGGCGAGCGAGGAGTCGTCGGCGGGGAGCGAAACGAGTGACGACGGATCGAATCCCTCCGGCATTTGTTGCATCGGCATTGCTTGTGCTGTCGCACAGCAAAACGCCTGCGAATCGATGGGAGGGACTCACTATCCGGGCATGAATGGCGGACTCTGCTTCATCCCAGGGATGAACCCCTGTCTTGGCGGAGGAGGAAGCAGCGGCGGAGGCGGAGACAGTAGCGCAGGAGGGGGAGGGAGCAGCGGAGATGCTCCGGACGATCCGGGCGTCTGTTGTGAGAAGAATCTTGTATCGGAAAATTTCATATGTAATGCAAATGTGCAACGCAAGAATTGCAAAAACCCCAACGTCTTCATAGGGGGGGAGGAGGGAGCGAGCTGTGATCCCGACCCCTGTGCCTATCTCAATTGCCCTGCAGCGGCAAAGGCAGCTGCCAAGGGTGTCTTTTTCAATTTTGCAGTCGATGGCTGTGGGGGAGACGAAACGGGTGCCTGCTGCTGGGATGAGGAATCAGGAGAGTGCAGTAACTCCATGACGCAAAAAGATTGCGAGGGAGGGGGAGGAGAATATGAAGGGGATGACTCGACGTGTAACAATTCCTGCACAGGCACCACGAGTTCCGAAGGAGGCGAAGAATCCTCCATCCCCGAAACAAAAGGACTCTGCTGCAACGGGGCGGAGCCGATCGGGTACGACATGACACCAAGCGAATGTGCTGCGGCCAGTGGCTGCTTCGCCGGAGATGCCGCTAACTGCGAGGTGTGTGCTGATCCCTGTGCCGGTGGGGCGTGCTCTTCGGAAGGAGGAGACGAATCCTCAGAGGAGGCCTCATCGGAAGGAGGAGACGAATCCTCAGAGGAGGCCTCATCGGAAGGAGGAGACGAATCCTCAGAGGAGGCCTCATCGGAAGGAGGGGGCGATTCCTCCGAGGGTGGCGGAGACTCCTCGGAATCCGGTCCTGTCGGTGCTTGCTGCATCACGGAAGCAACGGGTGTCTGCGAGACGCTCACGCAGGCGGCCTGCGATGATCAGGATCCGGAATGGTGGAACCAGTCCAAGACCTGTGCGACAGACTGCTCCGGAGGAGGAACTTCTTCCGAAGGGGGAGGAGAATCCTCCGAAGGAGGAATTCTCGGAGCCTGCTGCAACAGTACCTCCGACAGTTGCGTGGGAGAGAACATGACCTTCGGGGGTTGCATGGCTGCGACAGAAAACATAGGAAACCACTACCTCAATCAAACCTGCATTGAGGCGGGATGCACGGGGGGAGGGGGAAGCTCCGCCGGAGGAGATCTCGGGGCCTGCTGCAGCAATGTGGACCTGAGCTGTCTCGGAGAATCAATGACTTCTGATGCTTGTCAGGCGCTCGCAGGATATCACTACCCCAGCCAAACCTGCCTCCAGGCAGAATGCGTCTCCGTGTTGGGAAATTGCTGCAAGACTCCGCCTTCTCCATCCAACTGCTCAAACATAACCTTCAACGACTGTCTGCAGTCCTCCTTCCAGTGGTGGGATCCGGCGATCTCCTGCGACGAGTGCACGGGGGGAGGAGGTTCCAGCGAAGGAGGCGGGGAATCGAGTGAAGGAGGAGGGGCTTCAAGCAAGCCAGGCATCGGGGCTTGCTACTATGATGAGTGGTTCTCCGATCTCGCCTGCTGCGCCGATTTCGTGCCGGAATTCGACTGCTACTGGTCCTATGACGGCTACAACTGGGTAGCGCTCGATCTCTGTCCTGCGAACATGCCCTGCTTCGGTGGCGGATCGAGTTCCGAAGGGGGAGGCGCTTCTTCGAGCAAACCCGGAACGGGTGCGTGCTGCTGGGATCGGGAAACCGGCGATTGCGATAACAATTACAGCCAGACGGATTGCGCCGGAGGAGGTGGGGAATTCGACGGTGTCGGCTCGACGTGCAGCCTCAGTTGTCCCGTTCCGCCTGCGTCGAGTTCGGAAGGTGCCGGGGTCTCCTCGAGTGAGCCTCCTGCAAGTTCCGAACCCCCCGCCTCTTCCGAGCCGGAGGCCTCGAGCAGCGAGGCGCCGCCCAGCTCCGCGGGGAATGCCTCGAGTATCGGATGCGCAGCAGGAGAAGAACCCGGCAACTGCTCCAATAATGACCCCTTCGCCACCACCGAGCCGGAGCGCGGCTTCTTTGCGGGCTTCTTCCACTTCTTCGCGCAACTCATCGGATGGGGGGAGGAGGAACCGGCCTCTGTCCGACCACTGATCGCCCGGAGGAAGAAGTATTGCAGGCTCATCGGTCCGCAAATGTGCTGCTGCGCCTATGACGATACGTCTTCCTCCGCTCCCGCTTCTTCTGAGCCAGCTTCCTCTCCTCCTGCTTCTTCTGAGCCAGCTTCCTCGGCACCTGCTTCTTCCGCTCCTTCCTCAGCCCCCGCCTCCTCCCCCCCCTCTTCCGCCGAGTCCTCCTCCACCTCCCCCAAGGAGATCGTGAGCTTCTCCTTCGGGGCACTCGGCGCAGGCGCGGTGGATAATGTGGCGCACACCATCTCCCTGCACGTCCCCGCCGGTACCTCGCTCACCAATATCACCCCGTCTATCTCCATCCATGGCAAATCGGTCAGTCCCGCTTCGGGCGTTCCCCAGAGCTTCGCGAGCGGTGTTGCTGTGACGTACGTCGTGTACGCCGAGGACGATACCTCCCAGTCCTACGCCGTGGTCATCACAGCCGGCGTGAGCTCCGCTTCGTCCGAACCCTCTTCCGCCGCTGCGAGCTCAGCGGGAGGAGCCTCCTCGAGCGCAGGGAACAAGTGGTGCTGCTACTCCACCACGACGGATGACTACTACCTCGCCTGCTATCCCAATGCTACCCCGAGCTGTCCGTGGACCTCCACCTACAACGGCCTTGATTTCTCCACGGCCTACGAGAACGAGTCCACCTGTCGGGCTTCCTGCCCCACCGGGCAGCGCGCACGCGCCTGCTGCAATATCGCGTCGAAGAGCTGCTCCACGGTCCTCCTCGATGTCGGGCAGAATTGCAATAGCCTAACGGGCTTCTCGGGGGACACCGCTTACCAGCCCACGGCGGAAGGATATGCGGCGTGCACCGCGGCGTGCGCGGGAGGAGGGTCGAGTTCCCTCGCCGAGAGTTCGAGCTCGACGGGATACCGCTATCTCTACTGCTGCAACAAAAATGTCTACAAGTGCTTCAGCATCTACTTCACCCCAACCCAAAAAAACTGCCATGACATCAACGAGGATATTTATGAGACAAACGCCTATCAGACAGAGGCGCTGTGTAGTCCCTCCTGTATCGCTCCCTCTTCGTCCTCTGAGCCTCCTCCCCCCTCTTCCTCCTCCACCCCTGCTCCTGAGTCCTCTTCTTCCTCCCGAGGATATCCCTGTCGGCAGTACGTCGATCAGCATCCGGAGCTCGGCCTCTTCGGCTGCTACGACCCCGACAAGAAGTCCGATGGAAAATGGGATTGTCCCGCCAACACCGCCGAACTCAAGAACATCCCCGGGGGCGTCTGCTGCTGCCCCACGGAGAAGCGTTGCTGCAGAACAAAATCGGAGTTCGCAGGTGCAGCAGGATGGAAGGAAACGAGCAAATTCTGCACTAATGAGTACCAGGTCACGTGCACCAGCACCATCGATCAGGGGGATATCTTGTATACCGGCAACTACATGAACGAAGCGTGCACAGAGGAGACGTGTGGAGAGACCAAAGGAACTAGCTCCTCTCCTGTCGTGAGCTCTGCCCCCACGGCCAGCTCCGCTCCCGCCTCCTCCATTCCAAGCTCCGCACCACCCTCGGCTTCGTCCATTCCTTCATCGGAGCCCAGTTCTGGCTCCTCTTCCTCCGACAATCCCTTGGGTGCCTGTTGCTACGTCCCCGAACTCGCAGCCGATCAGATAAAAAAATACCCCGACTTTGGATGGCAATGCCAGAAATTGACTCGTGCCGACTGCGAAAGATGGTATAAGGCAGCCGGTGACGAAAAGCGTTCGCACTTCCGCCCGCGCGAAGAGTGCCCGGCAGACGAGGCTACTATGAAGTCTTTCTGTGGGAAGACAAATTCTTCTGAGGGCCATTATGGCTGCTGCTTCACAAAATCGATGTTTAGCCCTCTGGATTGTGTGACATATACATTGAAAAATCCAAAAGACTCTGCGGAGATCTCCGCAAACCTGAAGAGATGTCAGGAACTCGCAGGCAGCTTCCAGGTGGGCAGTCAATCTATCTCTTTCTATGACTTCAAAGCCGGTACCTGTCCCCAGAATCCAAATGACTTCCCCAAATGGTGCAATGCTACGGGTGCTTCCTCCGCGGCGAATGGACCATCGAGCACCTCCAGTACCCCTGCTGAGAGTAGTGCTGCCGCTTCTTCGAAGGCTGACTCCAGCTCCCCCGCAAGTAGCGCTGCTTCCTCCACCAATCAGGGGGCCTGCTGCATTCCTGATCTCGACAACAAATGGAAGGAATGCAAAATGACTAAGAGTGACGAATGCACTGAAGCCGATCAATATCAATTCAAGGGTGTCGGCACTGCCTGCCCCACGGCAGGGGATGCGGCAGCTCTGCAGAATTTCTGCGATGCCAAAAACCCCATTTCCTCTGCCCCTGCCTCTTCCCCGTCTTCTGAAAATTCTTCCGGTGGTTCCTCCGCATCAACAAGTGGAAAGTACTGTTGTGTCTACCAGTCGGTTCTCGAAACGAACAGGGTATCCTGCAAACCCGTAGACGAAAATGATAAGTGCCCGAGAGCGATATTCGGCGGCGCCATCAAAACCCCCTATCCCGATCTCAAGTCCTGCCAGCATGTCTGTCCGGAAGGAAAAGAGATCGAGGAGAAGTACTGCTGCCCGGCCATGAGTGAGACATGTGCCCCTGTGATGACGCCCAAGGACAACCAGAAGTGTCCTGAAGGATTCATTCTGGGGCCTTATAAGACAAGCGAGCTCGACCTCTGCAATAAAGCGTGTTACCTCACAAAGCGGAGCTCCTCTGCAGGCTCAGACACTTCTCCCGCCAGCTCGGGCGCCTCCTCTTCCGCCTCTTCCCTCAACTGCTGCGTGTGCACCTACATGGAAGACTCGCACTGTGCGCAGTACCAGAATAAAGCTGGCTGCGAAAAGCCAATCCAGTGCTACGATGACGTGGATAATGATGGAGACGGATGGACGGACCTCAGGGATAGTGAATGCGTCTCCTACGCCGATGACAGCGAAAATGATTCCGCCCTTACCCCGGTTGAAAACGCGGACTGCGAGTGGAGCGGTGGCGCATGCATTTCCCGCTTCAAGAAGGGCTGTATCGATTGGCAGGCTTCCCAGAGCCAATGCAAGGAAGAAAACAAGTACACCTTGGATGAGCGGGCTCCGATCCCCGATATCCGCGCCTGCACAAACCTAAGCATCCATCGCGACGGGCACGGCTTGGGGTGCAAAAACTACTTCACCATCATCCGCTCCTGCCTCAGTATCTGTTCGGATGCACAGTGCGCAGTTATCACCAACAATGGATGCAAGGAATTCGACGACGAGCAGGATGTCAGCAAGTGGGTACAGGCCCTCGCACAGGCTTATCCGGGGAGGGATATCACCGTGAGTGGCAACCGTGCAACGGCGAGCTCCAACTGCTCGACCACCCTTACCTACCACGTCACGGTGGCGGGAATCTCACAGGAACGGCATACGTGCCATAACAATGGCGATTTCTGCTGGCTCGATAATGGCAAGCCCTATGAATGCGCCTTGCCGGGTGCGAACGGGGATCTGGAGAGAATGGAGGTCTGCTGCCGTTGCGGCAATAGGGACAATGTTTGGATCAACGGCATGTCCTGTCCGGACAACAGAGTTACCGTACCAAAAACCATCTCCGCTTCTGCGAATTCATTCTTCTGTGCGAGAGCTCTATTCAATGCGGACCAAGCCCTGAAAAATGCATGGAGAACCCAGAAAAATGACTGCATGGCAAGGCGTGGCCTCTTCACCGATGAAGAGGAAACGATGACCACGGATACTGGTTATTTATCTTGTACGGTGACCTATACTCAGAAGGTCTACTGCAAAGGTGCCTGTCTCTAGTATGCCCCCTTCTTCCCTCCCCTTCGGCCAAGGCTCTCCCCTCCTCCATGAGAGAAATATTCTTTTTTTCCACGAAAATGAGAGGAAGGAGGATCGGCATCAAGCACTGGAGCAGCCCCATGGCTTCCCTGACGGGATCGAAGATTATCTCTCCTGCGAGGACGCGCTGAAACAGCGGCTGCAGGAAACAGATGTGAGTGAAAAACACCTACACCTCCTCTCGAGATGCAGGGACGAGAAAATGAGCCTGCGCGCGAAAGCGGGTTCCACATCCATCCTCCTGAAGAAGGGGAAAGAGACTCTCGGCGAGGTGACGCATGTCCGACCACACGCCCTGTGGAAGGGGGATTTGCTGCTTGCACTCCAGAAGAGTCTCGTCGACATACGCAGTTACCTGAACACGGAGGAATACGAGAAGACACAAGCCCTGCAAATGGCAGAATTCCAGCAGCAACTTCTCTCGCAGGTAGCTGCGGCGAACCGCCTGCCCGAAGCGCAACGCAGCAAATTCGATCAACAAATCCAGAAGATTCTTGGTATCGACGAAGACGTCATTACAATAAAGACACTCCTACCCCCTTCACAGGAAGGCACATCGCGGATCCTGCAAGTCCTCGTCATCTCGAAAGAGCACCCTGGAAAGATCTTCGGTGTCTTCGAAATCGGTGACATGCAGTCCATGGGAGCTCACAATCAACCTGTCGCCATGAAGAAAATAGCAGCCATCAATCTCTCCCCTCCTCCTGACGAGCTGCCTTCCTCCACCATGATCTCCTATCTCTCATCACTCGCCGGAGTGCGACAAAATCTGAGTGACCCCTCTATCGAAATGCAGCAGAATGGCCAGCGACTTTCGCTCAAACTCTTCACGCAGGAACGCGGGCGGAAGCGGGAAGTCGCAACGATCACCTTCGACGCCCGGAGCGGCGATCTCCTCACGAACAAATGACGAAGAAGAGAATCATCATTGGCACCAGCATACTCATCGGGTTCCTCTGTTTGCTCGCCCTCAGGCTCCGCCCACGAACGGTAGAAGATCAACCCCTACCCCCTTGGCCAGAGGAAGCCCTGAGAGCCCTACAAATGAGTGAGAGCCCCTTCTTCGACCCCTCTCCTTCCAGTAACTGGTGCTGCAGCGAGCAACGCTGTTGGGGACCGGCAACATCAAATGACTGCGATTTGCTCTTCTCGGATCTACCCACTTGCCTTAATGCATGCGGCACCATAGAGACGACGGAAACCGGCGCGACCATTGAGAACTCCGAACAGGCCCTCCCCTCCGTCGATCTCACGCTGCATGCTGCCGAACAAGCAGAGTCGTCCTCAGCCGAATCTCCGGCGATGCTCTGGCAGCAAATTCGCGTCAATGAGAAATGGGTAGCCATGACCTGCGATGAGGGTTGCCTTCTCCTCGAACCGACACAGGGCTGCCTGTCCGGCAACGTCACTGCTCCTCATATCCTGAATGACACAGAAACTCGCGGGTATTCCTGTTGCTGCCCCGAGCTCTCCTCATCCGCTGAAAGCATGAATTAGCAATCGAGGAGCTCGCTTGCTAATACAACGTCCTGGGCATCCCCATTGCCGCCCGCGTCTGCACGCGTCAGACCATCGATCGTCTCCGTTCCCAGCTTCTGCACGATCTCGCCCTGCTTGAGACTTCCTCTCAAAGATTGAGCAATTAATGTATTCAATTGTTTCTCCTCCTAGGAGCATTGATTTTCTCTGGGGGATTCTTACACTGCCGCGACAATTCGCTTCTCGTTTTTATGTCAGAGCAATGTTCCGACCATCATGAAGACACTCCTGCAGACCAAATAAGCCGCAGGCAATTCCTTGATACAATGACCGCCGCAACAGCGGCTGCTGCCTTTTCCTCCTGCTCTCAAACTCCTTCCCCTTCCCCCACTCATACCATGGAGACGCATCAACACGATGGCACGCATCATCACGGTCATGAGCATTCGGATATGCAAGCCTTGCTGAAGAAAGAGCTCGCCCATCCCTTCAATCAGGACCCGAACAAATGGCTCGATGCCCACGAGCAGGAGTGGCAGGAGTGCTTCGACTGTTCCGCCGAACCCGTGACGGAAGTGACTGTCGTGTGCATCGATGAGCGCATGGTCCTAGAGGCCAAGACGCAATCCGGCAAGCGAGTGCTCCGTGTCGCTGGATCGGGTATTCTCTGGGAGAACGATGAATTCGTCGATGCTGTCGCTGCCTACATCGCTCTGCTCGCTCATGGCCGCCCTCTCTCTGCTGTCAAAGTCCGGATCAGTTCTCACGGAGATAAGAAGGGCAGAGGCTGTGGAGCAGCAGGCATTAAATACGGAAAAGAGGTGAATCCCGACCAGTGTGCGAGGGATGAGCAACGAGATGCGATCGTCGTAGGCCTCAAGGCACGCGGCATTGATGCGGATTTCATCGGTGACAAAACCATGCGCCAGGAACCGCACACAGCTATTGGCGCCGCCATCGACTGCGCGGGAGGGCGCCTGCAGAGGCTGCCGGGACTAAACATTTTTGTCATCTCCATGCCCGACAACATCGAGTACGCCGTGAAGGAGGCGATGCTCTCGCTCGAAATCGCGACAGGCCACGCATACGGCGACACACTCAAGCAGTTCACCTTCGTCATCTTCGACGACCCAGCACGCCCTGAAGTGGCCCGCCAGATCACTGCCGCTCTCAGAGAGCAGACGAAGGAATACGCTGTGAAAGGCATGGATATCCGCTTCGTGACGCGGGAAGCCCCAACAGCAAAGTAGGAAGTCTTATTCCAGAGCCGCCTTGGCTGCGGTGAGCTCGGAGAGCTCCCCCGTGATGCCCGCTTGTCTCGTCTGGTTGTAGACGATCGTGAGATCGTTGATGAGATCGGAGGCGTTGTCGGAGGCGTTGCGCATGGCCAGCATGCGCGCGGAGTGTTCGGAGGCCCCGGCCTCCAGGATCGCCTGGTAAACCTGTATCTCCGTGAGCTGCGGGAGGATGGTCTTCAGGATCTCATCCTGCGAAGGCTCGAAGAGGTACTCGTGCACGTCTTCCATCGTCATCTCCTTCTCCGTTTCGCGCCTGTAGCGGCGGGGAAGGAGGCTCCCGAGCATCGTCTTGAGCGCCGTCGTGGAGAACGGAAGGAGTACCTTCACCGTGGCCTCCTGCGCGATGGCGGAGATGAAGTCCGAGTAGATGAGGACGACGTGATCGTACGTGCCAGCGAGGAACCCCTCCGTGGCCATGCGGGCGATCGGGAGCACATCCTTGAAGGTCGGATAGCTGGAGAACGCCGGGAACGCCGCGACGATCTTCTGCTTCAGGCGCGGGAGGAACTGCTGCCCCTTCTTCCCCACCACGATGAATTCGATGGACTCGAACGTCTTGAGACCCTTGAGCCCATTGACGTACTGCGTCGTCGTGCGGAGCAGCTGCGCATTCAGGTTACCGCAGAGTCCACGGTCCGGCGTGACGATGATGGCAAGAATCTTGCGGGGCTCGCGCTCCTGCAGGTACGGGTGCAGCTCGGGGTGAACCTGCGCCAGCTTCTGCAGCACGCGCCACGCCGTGAAGGCATAGTTCCTGAGCTTCTGTGCATTCTGAACGGCCCGGCGCATCTTGGAGGCTGCCACGAGTTCCATGGCCTTGGTCACCTGACGGGTGGCCTTGATGGCTTTCATTTTGCGCCGAATATCGCGGAGGCTGCGTGCCAAAGGATGAGGGGAATCAGGAAGCTTTCTGCCCGCCGAAGCCGCGCTCCTTCTTAAACGTATCAATCAGGCGCTTCAGCTTCTCCTCCACTTCCGCCGTGATCTCCTTGGAGAGCGTATCCAGCACATCGGGGTGCTTGTTCTTCAGGAAGGCAACGAACTCCTTCTGGAAACGCTTCACCTGATCCACGGGAATGTCATCCAGGTGACCGTTGACGCCGGCATAGAGCTCCGCCACCTGCTCACCGACCGGCGCCGGCTCGTACTGCAGCTGCTTCAGGAGCTCCGTGAGGCGCGCGCCGCGGTCGAGCTGGCGCTTCGTCTCCGCGTCGAGATCGGAACCGAACTGCGCGAAGACCGCGAGCTCGCGGTACTGGGCGAGGTCGAGGCGGAGCTTTCCCGCCACCTTCTTCATGGATTTCCTCTGGGCAGCCGAGCCCACGCGGGAGACGGAGAGTCCGATGTTCAGCGCTGGGCGGATGCCCTTGTAGAAGAGATCGGACTCGAGGTAGATCTGGCCGTCCGTGATGGAGATGACGTTCGTCGGAATGTAGGCGGAGACGTCCCCGGCCTGTGTCTCGATGATCGGGAGGGCCGTGAGGGTGCCGCCGCCGCGCTCGTCCGAGAGGCACACGGCGCGCTCGAGGAGACGCGAGTGGAGGTAGAAGACGTCGCCCGGATACGCCTCGCGTCCCGGCGGCCGGCGGAGCAGCAGGGAGACCTGTCGGTAGGCCCATGCGTGCTTCGAGAGATCGTCGTAGACGCAGAGGACATCCCTCCCCTTGTCGAGGAAGTACTCCCCCATGGCCACCCCCGCGAACGGGGCGATGTAGGAGAGCGAAGCCGGCTCGGAAGCGCCGGCGGAAACCACGATGGTGTAATCCATGGCGCCGTGCTTCTTCAGCTCCGAGACGATCTTCGCGACCTTCGATTCCTTCTGGCCGATGGCGACATAGATGCACGTCACGGGACGGTCGGTCTTCTGCGTCTCCTTCTGGTTGATGATCGTGTCGATGGCCACGGCGGTCTTGCCCGTCTGGCGGTCGCCGACGATGAGCTCGCGCTGGCCGCGGCCGATCGGGATCATGGCGTCGATGGCGCGGATCCCCGTCTGGAGCGGGGTGGTCACCGACTTGCGCTCGATGACGCGCGGCGCGATCTTCTCGATGGGGTAGCGTGTGGTCGCCTTGAGGGAAGGGCCGCCGTCCTTGGGCTCGCCGAGCGGGTTTACGACGCGACCGACGAGATCCTCTCCGACGGGAACCGAGAGAATCTGCCCCATCGCCTTGGCCGTATCCCCTTCCTTGATCTTGCCGTAATCGCCGAGGACGATGGCGCCGACATGATCCTCCTCGAGGTTCAGGGCCACGCCGAGGACGCCGTTGCCGAAGTCGATCATCTCGGAGGAACCGATGCGGGAGAGTCCGCTCACCGTCGCGACGCCGTCTCCGACGGAGACAACGGTGCCGACATGCTCATGCTTCACCTCCTTGCGGTAGGTGGAGATGCGGTCTTCGAGGGTCTTGAGGAGAGTCTGGCTGACGGACATGGGAGGAAGGGTTAGAGGGCTAGGATTGAGAGAGGGAAACAGGTTGTGTGAGGCGCGCGCTCAACTGGTGGAGGGCACCGCGGAGCGTGGCGTCGTAACGTTCATCCCCCACGGAGAGGAGGAAGCCGCCGAGGATCGCGGGATCGGCTCGCTCCTCGAGGACGCAGTGCCGCTTGAGGGAGGATTCGACGATGGAGAGGATGTCCTTCTTCACCGAGCCGGCATCGCCGGTCTTCGTCACGATGCGCACCGGCACGATGCCCTCCTGCTCGCGCCAGACGCGCGCGACGAGCGCGGGGAAGGTGCGGGCATCCTTGAGGAGACCGTGCGCAGCGAGGAGGTGCGCCGCAGCATCCGCGAGGGCAACATGCTCCTCCGCAGGGAGCGTCTTCGCCGTGTCCACGAATGCCCGGGCAAGGGAGAGCGCCGTCACTTTCATCGCATCGTCTTGGGAAGTTCCGCCACGAGTTGCTTCGCGATGCGCTCCTGATCGGCAGATGTGAACTCCCGCTCGAGGAGCTTCTCCGTCATGGCAATGACGACCTTGTTCACCGTCTTCAGCACCTCCTCCATCATCGACCGGCGCTCGTCCTCAATGCGCCTCGACGCACTCTGGAGAATGCTATCGGCTTCTTTCTTGGCACCCTTCAAGATCTCCTCTTGCATCGTTTCGGCCTGCTTGCGCATACGCTCGAAGTAGGCGCCGCTCTCGGCATCAATCTTCTTCATCTCCTCGAACCGGAGCTGCTCCATCTCCTTCATCTGATTCTCGATGTGCTTGGCATCCTCCATCGCCTTGCGGATCCGCTCCGTGCGGGCATCGAGGAGGGCGAGAATCGGCTTGTAGAGAAAGTACCCGAGGACCCCAAGGACAATCAGGAAATTCACGATCTGCGCGATCAGGAGCTGCCAGTTGATGCCGAGTTTCACGAGCAATTCCATGAAAGGATTGGGGGGAAAGTGGTCAGGGGCAGGCGATCAGCTGTCCTGCTGTCTGCCCATTCAGGGCTGAAGGCTGATCGCTCAACTCTGATCGCTCAATCAAACGAACTTGATGATGAGTGCCACCACGAGCGAGTAGATCGCGATCGCCTCGGTGAAGGCGACAGCGAGCACCATCGGGGTCTGGATGCGGCTCGCAGCCTCGGGGTTGCGACCGATGGCCTCCATGGCCTTGGACCCCATCCAACCGATGGAGAACGCCGGCATGAATGCTCCGAGCACCATCGTGGCTGCCACGAGGAGGTTCTTATCGAGCATTCCGGCTGCCGTTTGGGCGGCTTCTGCTGCTTCTGGCATAGAAAACGGGGGAAAGAGTAGGGAGAGTAAAAAGCGCCGCGGATTGTACGGATGAGGCAAGAGAGAATCAAGGGTCTAAGCGGGAACTCTCTGGAGATTTGACAAAGAATTATTGTGTGTCTTCGAGATGCTGTGTGAAGCGTCTTACGCCTGCACCATCTCCCCTCCATGCTCCTGCTCCTCCTCGTGTCCGTGCTCATGCCCCCCGTGCGCCGTGGCCGCCATCTTCAGGAAGACCGCAGTGAGGAGGGCGAAGACGAGCGCCTGAATGAAGCCCACGAAGAGCTCGAGTCCGAGGAAGGGAATGGGCGCGACATACGGCATGAGGAAGCCGATCACGACGAGCAGTACCTCCCCCGCGAAGATGTTCCCGAAGAGACGGAAGGAGAAGGAGATGATCTTGGCCATCTCCGCGATGAGCTCGAGAATGCCGACGAAGGAACCGATGGGATCGCGCCACGGAGCCACGAAGAACTTGCCCGCGTACGGCAGGACGCCGAGCGCCGCAATGCCGAAGAGCTGGGTGGAGATGACGGAGATGAGGGCAATCGCGAGCGTCATGTTCACGTCCGCATTCATGGAACGGAAGATCGGCAGATTCATGATGTGTCCCGCATGTTCCCCCTCGATCGTAATGCTTCCCACGCCCGGCAGGATGCCCATCCAGTTCGCAAGCATGAGGAAGAGGAAGATGGTGGCAATGAGCGGGAAGAACGTGCGCGTCTGTTTCTTGTCCCCGATGACGGACTGGAAGAAATTGAAGAGCCCCTCCACGATGAGCTCGAGAAACGCCTGGAAGCGCCCGGGGACTTCCTTGTACCGCGTGCGACGGGCGAAGAACGCCACCGCGAAGATGACGAGCATGGCAAGCCACGCCATGATCAGGGTGTTGCGCACCTCGAAGGACCCGATGTGCGCGATCGTTTCTGAAGCAAGAGGCGGGGTTTCGATGGCTTCCATCGGGGGAAGGATAATGGAAAATTTGAAATTGGGAATGCAAATTCCATGGTAATTGTTCGTATCATTCCGCATACGGCAAACTTCCGGGGCCTGTGAAAGAGCTCTCCCCTTCGCGACACAATCGGGTGAACCGAGGTGCCTTTGAGAATATTCGAAACAAGGAAATACTACAGCCATGGAAAAAAAAGATGTGTATGCAGCAATCTATTGGCCAAGTGTGGGTTTACACCCGGAAAAGGATGACTCGTTTTCCGATGCCGCCGATCGGAGCAAAACTTTCCCGAAAGATGATCCTGAACTCACGGATCCCGACCACGGAAGATTCGGCCGTCCGCTGCGGGAAGCGAGTGAGATCATCCAACAAATTGCCGGGAAGCATGTCGTGCTTGAACCATACAGCACAAGTGCTCTCTATGCGCGCGATGTCTCTCCCGAGCATGCAGAACAAATCCAGACGAGACTCGAACAAATCAGAAGTCTGAACAGACATGGAATGTGGCATGTCTCTGTGACGGACAGTGCATCCGCTATTCCCCAAGAATCTCCTTCACCTTCCGGTACACCCCTAGCCCCGAGAGTGTGACGGCAAGCGCAAAACCGATGAGGAGCAGCCACGGGGAAGTGCCGAACTGCTTATCCGCGTACGCCCCGCCGAAGCCGAACACGACCGCAGGAACGGCGATGATATAACCCAAACTCCATGCGAGTCGGAGACTCAGGAGGAAACCCATCTGCGGAGGATTTTTGCCTGGAGACTGCCTCTCATTCTCCACTGCCCGGCGTGGGGATGGAACGACGCGGACCACGGCGCCGGCGCACCACCTGGAGACGGGCCAGCTCGCGCTCGAGGAGGGCGGTCGCCTCGGCGAATCCCTCGCGATCGTCGCGCTTCTCTTTCTGGAGCTTCTCGGCTGCCGCCTTCGCCTTCAGGATCGCCTGCTCCTCGAGCTCCTCCGCGCGATCGGCGGTATCCACGAGCAGGCGGATGGTCTTGCCATCCACTTCGATGACGCCGCGCGAAACGGCGAGCAGTTGCTCCTTTCCCTTCTCCCGAATGGTCACGGTCCCCGGGACCACGATGCTGACGAGCGGGATGTGATGCGGGAGAATGGTGATCTCGCCCATGGGCGTGGGGAGCGAGACGGAGCTCACTTCCCCCTCGAACATGGGGCGATCCGGCGTGGTGATCTCAAGGCGTAGCATGGAGCGAAGGGAAATTACGCTTTCACGTCTTCAATCCCGCCCTTCATGTAGAAGGCCTGTTCCGGCACATCGTCGTACTGACCGTCGAGGATGGCCTTGAAGCTTCTCACCGTATCCTCGCGTTTTACAAACTTTCCGGGCGTGCCGGTGAAAGTCTCGGCGACGAAGAAGGGCTGCGAGAGGAACTTCTGGATCTTGCGGGCGCGCTTCACCGCGAGCTTGTCATCTTCGGAGAGCTCCTCCATCCCCAGAATCGCGATGATGTCCTGCAATTCCTTGTAGCGCTGGAGCACTTTCTGTACGGCGCGCGCCGTCTGGTAGTGTTCCTCGCCGACGACGTCGGGCGCCATGATGGTGGAGGTGGACTCCAGCGGATCGACGGCCGGGTAGATACCGAGCTCCGTGAGGGCGCGGGAGAGCACGATGGTGGAATCGAGGTGCCCGAAAGTGGTGGCAGGCGCCGGATCCGTGAAGTCGTCCGCCGGCACGTACACCGCCTGCACGGACGTGATGGACCCTTTCTTGGTCGAGGTGATGCGCTCCTGCAGCTGTCCCATTTCGTGGGCGAGCGTCGGCTGGTAGCCGACAGCCGAAGGGATGCGGCCGAGGAGGACCGAAACTTCGGAACCTGCCTGTGTGAAGCGGAAGATATTGTCGATGAAGAGAAGGACATCACGCTGTTCCTCGTCGCGGAAGTACTCGGCGTAGGCGAGACCCGTCAGGCCGACGCGGAGGCGCGGTCCGGGAGGCTCATTCATCTGGCCGAAAACGAGCGTCGTCTTCTCCAGCACGCCGGATTCCTTCATTTCGTAGTAGAGGTCGTTCCCCTCGCGGCTGCGCTCCCCCACCCCGGCGAACACCGAGTAGCCGCCGTGCTCCGTGGCGATGTTGCGGATGAGTTCCTTCACAACGACGGTCTTCCCCACGCCCGCTCCGCCGAAGAGGCCAACCTTTCCCCCTTTGAGAATCGGGCAGATGAGATCAATGACCTTGATGCCCGTCTCCAGCACCTCCGTCTGTGTGGACTGATCATCGAAGGACGGCGCCGGACGATGAATCGGATACTTCTTCTTCGTGTGCACGGCGGGCATTCCGTCGAGCGGCTCCCCCAACACATCGAACATGCGACCGAGCGTCTCGGGCCCGACATCCACGGAAATCGGCGCCCCGGCATCCTGTACCTCTGCCCCGCGCGCGAGGCCGTCCGTGGGACCCATGGCCACCGTGCGCACGGCACCACCATCGAGGTGCTGCTGCACCTCAAGCGTGAGAGTCTTGTCCCCGCACTGCACGCGGAGCGCATTGAAGAGAGCGGGCAATTTGTCGGGCGGGAACACGCAGTCCACCACCGCGCCCATCACTTGAGAGACTGATCCGTGCATACGAGAGAGGGAAAGAGTCGGAAAAAATGAGTGTGAATATCCTAAAAGAGTTCGCCCCATCTGCAAAGGGAGAAAGAACGAACTTTTTTGAGTAGCGAAAGACATGCACTACACACAAAAGGGGATGGTCCCGCGCACCACGGGGGGTGAAGGGGGAGGCCCTGTCCGCAGACGTTTGCCGACGAATCGGTTCCGAATCCTTGTAGGAACCGATGAGGAGGCACAGGGCCGGGTGGAGCGGGCTTTGGCGCGCGGTGCGCTCTCGCCTGCCCTGAGCGCAGTCGAAGGGTTGCTTCTTTCTCTGTCGGGCAGACAGAGAAAGAAGGAATCACAGGGCTTCTCCAGCGGAACGAGTGTTGCCCTTTCTTTGCCAAGCGCGGCAAAGAAAGGGCAAAAGAAAGCACTGCGCCGATGACCCCCTCCGCTATCGCCGCCACATCGGCGCGTTTCCGGGATTTTGTAGGCTGTTTTTGTCCCTCCCCCCCGTTCCCCCCTCCACTCCGTAAAAAAATGTCGGTGGCAAGATGAAATGACCAAATCGCCGTGCGATATCTCACTCCTCGCGCGGCGAGGGGTCGCCGCTATGGGCCGTCGCGAGCTGCCCACAGGCCGCGGCGATGTCCTCCCCCATGGAGTGCCGCTGCGTCACGTCAATGCCGAAGGAGGAGACGACAGCCTTGAACCGGTCGATGCGTTCCTGCGTGCTCTGCGCGAAGGCCTTGCCGGAGACGGGATTCCACGGGATCACATTGAGCTTCTTCACCCCCGTCTTCCGTATGAAGGTGCCGAGCCCCCGCGCGACCTCCTCCGTGTCGTTCACACCCTGCAACAACGTGTATTCGAACGTGAGATGATGCCGGCGGTTGCCGAGGATCTGGACGTAGCGGCGCGACCAGTCAGCGAGCTTCACGAGAAAATCCGGCACGGTGCTGGGCACGATCTCCTCGCGGCGCTTCTGGTCCGCGCTGTGGAGCGAGATCGCGATGCGCACTGCCGGCCAGTCGCGGTCAGTGAGGAGCGCCTCCATCTGCGGCAGCACGCCGACCGTGGAGACGGTAACGTGCGTCGGCCCGAGGTCCGTGCAGGCGAGCCACGTCCGGATGGCGCTCTTCACATTCTCGTAGTTCGCGAGCGGTTCGCCCATCCCCATGAAGACGACATTGCTGATCCGCTCCGGAAGGTGCGGCCGGGAGCGGAGAAACACCCTCCAGAACCGCAGCTGATCGACGATCTCATCCTCGGTGAGACTGCGGCGCAGGCCCATGGCCCCCGTGGCGCAGAAGGTGCAGCGCATCGCACAGCCGATCTGCGACGACACGCACACCGTCCACTGATCGCGCGCGTTCGCCATGAGCACCGTCTCGAAGACGAGTCCGTCCGCGGTCTTCAGGACTGCCTTGAACGTATCGCCCCGCTTGCTCTCACGGAGCGCAGCTTCGCTCACGGACATCCATGGCACGTCACGCATGAGCGCCTCCCGCATGGACGCGGGGAACGTCGTGATGTCCTGCCAACCCTCTGCCCCTTCCTGGAAGAGCGCCTGCGCCACCTGCTTCAGACGAAACGCGGGGGCGGAGGGGAAGAGAGCAATGAAGTGTTCTCTGCGAGTGCGTGGGTGAGCCCTAGAGGATGAACGCATTGGCAATCGAGAAATAGATCACGATCCCCGTGACATCCACGAATGTCGCGACGAAGGGGCTCGATGCATAGCCCGGATCGACGCCCAGTCGCTTGAAGAGGAGGGGGAGCATGGAACCCACGACCGTCCCCCAGAGGCAGATGGCCGCCACCGATTGGGCGATGACCAATCCCAACATGAAACGGTCTGCACTTCCCAGCACATGCTGCGGCGTGAGTGAGGCGCGCACGAAGGCCACCGCTCCGAGCGTGAGACCCAACGCCAGACCCATGAGAAGCTCATGACGCAAAACCTTGAACCAGTCGCGCGGAGATACATCCCCCAGCGCCATGGCGCGCGTGATGAGGGTGGCCGCCTGCGAACCGCTGTTCCCGCCGGTGGAAATGGTGAGCGGGACGAAGAGCGCCAGTGCCGTGACCGCCGCGATGGAGGATTCAAACTGCGCGAGCGCCGTGAAAGTGAAGAGTTCGGCAATGAAGAGGACCGAGAGCCACACCACGCGCTTGCGCCAGATCGTTGAAAAACGGCTCTCGAGGTAGCTCGTGGAGAGCGGCGCCATACCTCCCAAGCGGTAGACGTCCTCACTCGCTTCCGCCTCCGCCACGCGGAGCAGATCTTCCATGTGGATCACCCCCACGATCTTGCCATGATCGTCCGTCACACACGCGATGTCCGCCCCCTCGCGCTGCATCGTCTCCAGCACATCCGCCTGATCGGTGGCGTGGTGGAGCACGGGGACGGGCCGCGCCATGCGTGCCGGCACAACCTGACCGTTCCCGGACATGAGGGAGCGTGAGGAGAGCCAGAGAATGTCCCCTTTCTCCCGAAGGAGAACAACAGGCACTTGCTTGTGATGCGTGCGGACATACTCCTGCACGGTGGCGACAACAGCCGGAAGGGCCGCTTGCGGATCCGCCTCCAGGAAATTCAGGTCCATGAGACCTCCTGCCGTCTCCGGCCCGTAGAGGAGGAGTTTCTCGACCCGCTTGCGCCGATCCTCCTTCATCTTCTCCAGAATGTGCGGGTGCCGCTTGGTCGGGAGGCGCTGGAGGATGTCTGTCGCCTCGTCCTCGTCCAAAAAATGCAGGAAACGTGCGATGGTGAAATCCGGGAGGCGCGGCAACACGGAATGCACACTCGCTTCCGAGAGGAGCTGGACCACCTCCGCCTGCACTTCCGGTGGGAGCAGGCCAAAGGTTTTTCGCTTGCCGTGTTCCAGCGCATCAATGATGTCCGCGATGCCGCGCGCATCATCCTGCAAGAGCAAATGCCGCAACTCCTGATCGCTCTTCTGTTGGAGGAGGCCGTCCACCTGGCGCAGGAGTGTGTCGTTCATGGAGGGTCGGAAGTGAAGGTATGCTACGCCCCTCTCCGAGGGGGGAGGAAGGAAAAGCACACAAAAGCATGTCAAAGAATACGCACACACGCGCACAGGGATGCATCGAAAAAATTTCACAAAAAAAATCACCCTGTTTGACGGGAATTCCACGGGGCTTTCACGAGGACATAACGGACGCCTTCCTAGGATGGGCGCGGTCTCTCCTCGTTCCCCCCTCCACTCTGGATTATAGGGGTCGCAACAGGAGAGACACTTTTACCCTCTTCCCCCTCACCCTTCCTATGCAGGAACTCTCCTTCTCGACCGGCATCGCCGCCTTCGGCTTCCTGTTCCCCGTCCTCGCGCCCCTCGGATATGCATCCCCCGCAGAGGCACGACAGGGAGTCGTATCCGGCCGCGCCACATCTATCCGTGCATCCAGCGACGCCCTTCCGGCACGCACCCCCGCGGTGCAACATCGGGAGGCGCAGCGGTTGAACGCGCAGGAGAGCGGGGAGCACGGATTCTCTATCCCCGCTCTCGGCGTGAATGTCACGCCGATTCCCACAATCAATGCTCTCGCAAGAAAGGATATCCCTCTCACTTCCTCCCCCCTCCTCCACTCTCCTCAATGACCATGCTGTGAACCCGGGCTGCTCCGTTCGGGCATCGCGAGGCAGGGCTGTCCCCCTGCCTCTTTGGGAGGCATCCCATGCAAAATCACATCAAATCCACGTAATGTTCACAAAGAAATCACAAAGACCTTCCTACGGTAAGGCCGTTTCCGAATGTTATACTTCTTCCTCCATGCGCATCCTCATTGTCGAAGACGAGCAGCATATTGCCCGGAACATCGCGGAGTATCTCCGCGAGCACTCTTTCGCCGTCGATCTCGCCCATGATGGGAAAGAAGGGTTGAAGCTCGCGCAGGAGAACCCCTACGATGTCCTGCTCCTCGATTGGA
>JAQUNQ010000003.1:15832-25671 GCA_028717505.1 Candidatus Peribacteraceae bacterium | reverse complement strand
CTCTCCCGCCGCTTCTGCTCCCGCTCCCAAGAAATAAGCCATGAAAGCCTATCTCTCCTCCGCGCGCATCGCCCCGAAGAAACTCGCCGTCATCGCGAAGATGGTCCGCGGGCTCTCCGTTCCCGATGCGATCTCGGCACTCTCGCGCACCAACAAGAAGGGGGCGCGTCTCATCGAAGCCCTCCTGAAGTCCGCCATGGCGAATGCGGAACACAACGACAAGCAGGATGCACAGATGCTCATCGTGAAGACCATCGTGGTGAATCAGGCGCAGTCCTATCGCCGTGGCGTTCCCATGGCCCGCGGCCGCTCGCGCCCTCTCCGCCATTTCCTCTCGCACGTTTCCCTCACGCTCGGCGTAATGGACACCGACGAAGCGGAGGAGGGGAAGGGGAAGAAGAGGCAAAAGACTGCTCAGAAACCTTCACAGGATGCGAAAAAACAGGTACAAGGGAGCACGGCGGCGAAGTCGAGAACGAAGAAAACCTCTTCAACCTCTACATCCTCTCCCACTTCTTCAGCCTCCTAACCATGGGTCAAAAGGTCAACGCCAACGGCTTCCGGATCGGCATCACGCACTCGTGGCCGAGCACGTGGTTCGCGCGCGGCAACAAGTACCGCGACCTCCTCCTGCAGGACATCTTCATCAAGCGCTACATCCGCGAGCGCATGAAGGATGCAGGGATCAGCCTGATCGAGATCGACCGCGGCAAGAAGACCTCCGTGAAGATTCACACGAGCAAGCCCGGTGTGATCATTGGTAAGCAGGGCGCGGCCATCGAGGAGCTCCGCAAGGACCTCGAGAAGCGCTTCGGCGGGTCCTTCGAGGTGAACATCCAGGAGATCCGCAATCCCGATGCCAATGCCGACGTGATTGCCGAGACGATTCAGGGGCAGATCCAGCGCCGCATGCCCTACCGGCGTGCGGTGAAGATGGCGCTCGAGAAGGCCATTCAGGCAGGTGCGGTGGGGATCAAAGTTTCTGTTTCCGGCCGCCTGAACGGCGCGGAGATCGCGCGCAGCGAGCTCTTCAAGGAGGGGAACATCCCCCTTCAGACGCTCCGTGCGAATGTGGAGTTCTCGACCCGTCACGCCGTGACCACGTACGGGACGATCGGCGTGCAGGTGTGGGTCTATCACGGGTTGATCTTCCGCAAGGTGCAGCACATTCATTCCGCGACTCTTCACTCCTCCTAAGCCCCCTCCTCTCCCATGCTCGAACCCAAGAAGCTCAAGCACCGGAAACACCATCGACGCCGTGGGGCGTTCGCTGGCAAGGCGCAACGCGCGACGCTGCTCGCCTTCGGGACAGTCGGGTTGAAGGTGCAGGAAGGCGGAGAGCTCACGGCTCGTCAGATCGAGGCCGCACGTCGTGCCATGACGCACAGCGTCCAGCGCGGGGGCAAGATCTGGATCCGTGTCTTCCCGCACACGCCGGTGACGAGGAAAGCGGCGGAAGTGCCGATGGGCTCAGGAAAGGGCTCCATCGAGTACTACGCCACGATCGTCAAGCCGGGCACCATCATCTTCGAGATGGGTGGCCTCTCCGACGAGGCTGCGCGCGAAGCGCTGCTGCTTGCCTCGTACAAGCTGCCGGTGAAGACGAAAGTCATTACCCGCATCACGCACTGATATGACGACGATTGCCTCCATGGACGAGCTCAAGAAGATGCAAGTCACGGATCTCCTCCGTGAACTCAAGGCGCAGGATCTCCTCGTCGAGGAGATGCGCATGGGGATCAAGATGCAGAAGGAGAAGGACACGGCGCGCTACCGTCGCGAGAAGCGGCAGCTCGCGCGGATGAAGACGGCACTCGCAGAAAAAGAGCACGTGCGATTGCCCGCGAAGCGCAAGCCCAGTACAGTTTCCTCCTCCGCCCCCCGTTCGGTGGGTGGGTCCTCTTCACGCTCATGAGAACGAAGACAGGCACCATCACCGGCACCAAGATGACCGGCACCGTCACGGTGACTGTCCATCGCTCGGTCTTCCATCCCGTCTACAAGAAGCGCTTCCGCCGGAGCAAGAAATTCCTCGCGGATACAACGGGGATGAAGGATCTGGCGGTGGGCGATCTCGTCGTCATCACCGAGTGCCGCCCCCTGAGCAAGCGCAAGTGCTTCCGCGTGACGGAGGTGGTGGAGCGCGCGCCGCGCGTGAGCGAGCTCAAGGAAGAGGAGGTGATTGAGAAGACCATTCACCGCGAGAAGAAGTACGAAGAGAAGGAAGATTCCCCCAAGAAGGCATGATTCAGCAGCAGACCATCCTCAACGTGGCGGATAACACGGGTGCCCGATCGGCGATGTGCATCAAGGTGCTCGGCAGCTCCCGGAGGCGGTACGCGCACATTGGCGACGTCATCGTCGTGGCCATCAAGGAAGCCGCGCCCCGTGGCACGGTGCGCAAGAAGGCTGTGGAGCGTGCGGTGATCGTGCGCACGAAGTTTGTCACGCGGCGCAAGGATGGCAGCGGCATCCGCTTCGACGACAATGCCTGCGTGGTGATCGGCGGCGACGGCCTTCCCAAGGGCACGCGCGTCTTCGGACCCGTCGCGCGGGAACTGCGTGCCAGGGGATACAAGAAGATTATTTCACTTGCCCCCGATGTCCTATGAAGATCCACACGGGCGATAGTGTCCTCGTCATCAGCGGCAAGGATAAAGGCAAGACCGGCACGGTCCTGAAGGTGCTCGGCGGCCGACTCGTGGTGGGCGACATCAACATGCGCACCAAGCACATCCGCAAGACCGCCCAGCAGGCGGGGCAGCGCATCCGCTACGAGGCGAGCATTGCCGTGAGTAACGTTATGCTCCTCGATCCGAAGGAGAAGAAGCCGACGCGCGTCGGTGTGCGCCTCGATGAAAAGGGGCACAAGGTGCGCTTCGCCAAGCGGAGCGGGCAGACCCTCGCTGCGAAGGCAGTGACGAAGGGGAAGAAGCCCTCTGCGGCGGAGAAGGCCAAAGAAGGGGTGGAGAAGGCGGAGCCGAAGAAGGCCAAGGAGACAAAGAAAGAGGCAGTGGAGAAGGTGGCACAACCTCCGAAGAAGCCCTTCTGGAAGCGCCTGAGCTTCGGAGCGGAGGCGCTCGAGCAGCAGGCGGGGGTCGCCGAGGCACCGCACAAGTCGGAGGATCACAGCGTGCCGGAGCAGACCCGCGTTCCCGAATCCTTCAGCCATCAGCGTGGCTCCTGATTTTCATGAAGTACGAATCCCTCCATGATCGGCTCCGCGGCCCCATCGCCACTGCCCTGAAGAAGGAGCTGGGAGTGAAGAACACGCATGCGCTCCCCCGCATCCAGAAGGTGGTGGTGAATGTCGGCATCAACCGCTCGAAGATGGAGAGCAAGGAAATGCACGAGTACATCGGCGAATCTCTCGCGCGCATCACCGGCCAGAAGCCCGTCTTCACGCGCTCCCGCAAGGCCATCTCCAACTTTAAAATCCGCCAGGGGCTCGTGGTGGGCGCGGTGGTGACGCTCCGCGGTCGGCGCATGGAGGAATTCCTCGATCGTCTCCTCAGTTACTGCCTCCCCCGCATCCGCGACTTCCGCGGTGTGACGACGAAGCTCGATGGTCATGGTAATTACGCCATTGGTCTCCGTGATCACACCATTTTCCCGGAGGTGCCGCCGGTCGATGCAAATCGCCTCTTCGGCATGCAGATTCAGATGACTATTGCCGCGAAGAACGACGAAGAGGCACGTGCGCTCCTGAAGAACATGGGTGTGCCCTTCCGTCCATCCCCGAAGTCTGGAAAGAAGCAGCAATCCGTTGATCATTCCGCCGCCTCCGGCGATACTCCCTCCTCCTGACACTTTCTATGGCGCGCATTGCCCTCAAAAACAAGCAGCGAAACGCCCTCGAAGAGTACCTTCGAGCCAAGGCGGCAGGCCGCAAGTCCAAGTTCCCCACGCGGATCTACAACCGCTGCACCCTCTGCGGGCGCCGGCATGGCTACATGCGCTTCTTCAAGATCTGCCGTATTTGCTTCCGGGAGCTCGCCCGCAACGGGGAGATTCCCGGCGTCACCAAATCCTCCTGGTAATTCCCATGGTGCATCTCACTGACCCCATCGGCGATCTCCTCACCCGCATCCGCAATGCGCAGGCTGCCGGCCGCACGCAGTGCAGTGCACCGTGGTCGCACCTCAAGGAGGATCTGGCACGTCTCCTCAAGCGCGAGGGGTGGATTGCAGACGCGCAGGTGACGGGCGAGGATCCCAAGCGTGTCATCACCATTGTCTTCGAGAAGGGACATCCTTCCTTAGAGCTCAAGCGCGTCAGCAAACCCGGTCGGCGCGTGTACAGCTCCGTGAAATCCCTGAAGCCCGTCCTTCGCGGCTTCGGACACGCCATCCTCACGACGAGTCAGGGCCTCATGACCGATCAGGAGGCGCGCAAGAAGAAAATGGGCGGCGAGGTTCTCTGTACCATTGCTTAGCTATGTCACGCATTGGACGCAAACCAGTGGCTCTCCCCAGCGGCGTTACCGCAGAGATCAAGGGTACGACCATGAAGGTGAAGGGGCCGAAGGGGGAACTCGCGATTGTCATTCTTCCTGAAGTTGCGGTGAAGGTGGAGGGCAGCCAAGTCGTTGTAGAGCGCAAAGAAGACTCAGATGCAGGCCGGGCGCGTCACGGCCTCACGCGCCAGCTTATCTTCAACATGGTGCTCGGCGTGAGTCAGGGCTTCGAGAAGAAGCTCGAGATCATCGGCGTGGGCTACAAGGCGCAGGTGCAGGGCAAGAAGCTCCTCCTGAGCCTCGGCATGTCCCATCCGGTCGACTTCGCTATCCCCGAAGGCATCGCCATCACGCCGGACGAGAAGAACAAGAACCTCCTTTCCATCCGCGGGATCGACAAGCAGCTCGTGGGGCAGGTGGCGGCCGAGATCCGCTCCTACCGCCCGCCGGAGCCGTACAAGGGTAAGGGGATCCGCTACACAACCGAGACCGTCCGCAGGAAGCCCGGCAAGGCCGCCGCGGGCAAGGGCGCACCCTCTGCAGCTGCATAACTCCCATGAAGCACACCACGTCCCAGCATCGGCTCCTCCGCAAGCGTCGCATCCGCGCACGCGTCCATGGCACGGCTCAGCGCCCGCGGCTCACGGTGTACCGTTCCCTTACGCAGGTGATGGCGCAGCTCGTGGACGATGATGTGGGGCACACACTCACTGTTGCGAGCACCCATGAGGCGAAGGCCAAGCCGAACGTGGAGGGCGGAAAGAAGCTCGGCACGCTCATCGCGAAGAAGGCCAAGGCCGCCGGTATCTCCGCTGTTGTCTTCGATCGCAATGCCTACGCCTATCACGGGGTCGTCCGCGCGGTGGCGGAGGCGGCCCGCGAAGGCGGCCTTCAGTTCTGATTCTTCTTCAGCCTTTTCAACCTCTCTCCTCCATGGCAAAGTCCTCCCGTCCTGATCGCAAGCGCAATGACCGCCGCCCCCGCGAGCCCTCCGAGTTCGAGGAGGTGACGCTCTCGGTGGACCGTGTGACGCGCGTGGTGGCCGGCGGGCGCCGCATGCGGTTCCGCGCCGTCGTGGTGCTCGGGAACAAACGCGGCAAGGTGGGGCTGGGAACGGGCAAGGCCGCGGAGGTACAGGCAGCGGTGCGCAAGGCGGCAACTGCCGCGAAGCGCCACATGCTCCGCATTCCCCTGAAGGATGGCACTATTCCTCATGAGGTGAACACGAAGTTCAAGGCAGCGCGCATCCGGCTCCTTCCTGCTGCCAAGGGCACGGGCATCATCGCCGGTGGCGCTCTCCGCGTGATCCTCGAGCAGGCAGGAGTGAGTGATGTCCTCTCGAAGCGCTACGGCTCCACGAACAAGCTCGTGAATGCGCAGGCGGTCATGAAGGCGCTCCATCTCCTGCGGTGGAAGGGCGGGGTACCGACCCCCGAGGAAACGCCGGAGAGCAAGAAGCTCAAGGAAACCGAGGGGGCACGCCAGGATGCAGATGTGCTCGCAAATGAGCGCATGGGCGTCACGGAGGTGTCGAAGAATGATGTGGTGCAGTGAGCGAGTTTCACTCTGTTCCCTTTGCCCGGAAGCGTGACGAGGTCTCTTTCTGCTAGAGTACTTCCCTGATGAAGAAATCCCTCCTCGTCATCGCGCAGCAGGGGTATCAGGATCGAGAGTACGCCGGAACGCGCGCCGCTCTGGTCGGGGGAGGAGTGGACATTGAGGTGGCGAGCACGGAAGCCGGGGCATGCCTCGGCAAACTCGGGGGGACGGAGACAGCGGCGAAGGCCCTCCGGGATGTCACCGTGACCGCGTACGACGCCGTTGTGTTCATCGGGGGGCCGGGGGCGGAGGCTCTGGCATCGGATGCGCATGCTCTCTCTGTGGCACGGGCGGCGGTGGAGGCGAATATCCTCCTCGGCGCCATCTGCATCGCGCCGCTCATTCTCGCGAAAGCGCGCGTCCTCGATGGCAGGAAGGCCACGGTGTGGGACAGCGGGGGCGAGCAGGCGGCTCTCCTGGAGCGCTATGGAGCGCAGTACACAGGGGATTCCGTCACGGTGGATGGGCGGATCGTCACGGCGAATGGGGCCGGCGCCACGGACGAGTTTGCCCGCTCCCTCCTCGCGCTCATCTGAACTTCACTGACCCGAACGTCTGCACCCACACATCGCCGTAGATCCCCACGCCCGTCTCCTCAAATTTCGACTGGAGCATGGTGAGGCGGTGCGGAGTGGAATCCAGCCAGTCACGCACGGCGATTTCCGGAGTGAGGATTCCCTTGATGAGATTCTCCCCCACAGCGAACTGTGGCTCGCAGTTGCAGATTTTCTGTGCCTGTGTGACGAGGTAGTTGGGTCCGTGCTCCTCCGGGGGCGCATCGTCACTCGTGAGATCGAAGAAGGGTTGGCAGCTGCAGGTCTCGCTCCCTGCAGTGAGATATCCTGCTGCGCGGATGCGGTCGACGTAGCTCAGGCCTTCGGGGGTGAAGTGGCTGAAGTAATCGCGTTGGTACATGTCCTTCGCATGCTTCTGGGCGGCCTCCTCGAGGAGATAGTTACGCTTGAGGGGCGGAAGCCCTTCCCTGGTGCGCTCCTCGTTCACACGGGAGATGACCTCGAGCTTCGATTTTTCCAGACGGTTGGTCACGCCGGGGGAGAGGACGGGAGTGAAACCGGCGGAAGCCGAAGAGGCAGCGAGGGGCGGGGAAGACTGCGACGACGAGGAGACAGCCGAGGGGGATCGCAGGGAGCTGGAGCGCGCGATCCGCCGGAGGATCGCCACCACCGAGGGGCGGAGCTCCGGCTGTGCGATGAAGAGGCGCTGGAGCGCGTAGACGGCCTCGAGGTGCGTGAGACGGTACTCCGGGTGGAGGAGCGTCCCATCTTCGACGAAGAGCATGTAGCGCTCCGCGATGCCCGCGTAGGGTGCATACCAGGTATTCTGTACCACGTCAGTGAAGGTGTAGGGCTGGTTGAGCGGGAGATCATGGAGCCGCACGAGCATCTGGAGGAACTCCGCACGCGTAATGGAGCGCAGCGGGAAGACGGCCCGTGTCCCGGATGCGGGAGTGATGAGGTGGAGCGCGACGCCGGCTTTCATGTAGGGGGCATACCACTCCGTTCCGGGAACATCGGAGAACGTCTGCTCTGATGTGGTGATTTGGGAGAATCTCTGTGTGCTGTTGTTGAGAAGGATCATCACCGCTTCTGCGCGCGTGACGAAGGTGACATTGGACGTGACAGCGCCGGCGCTTCCCGGTAACAGCAAGAGAGAGAGGAGGATTGCCGGGGAGAGGAGCTGTCGCATGGTCTTTCCCTGTTGTAGCATATTTTGTGCCCTCTGCCATCTGCCGCCGTGAGTCCTCTCCCGAAAAACCGCCGCAAATTGCGTCGGCGCCCTTTACCGTGGGGGGAGAACACATTACTATGCGGCTCCACGCACTCTTCAGTGCGTTCTGTATGCTCCATGCACTTTCACCAGCGGCCGGAGCCACAAAGAAGCGCAAGCGCATCGCGCGCGGCAGCAGCGCCGGCGGTGGCACCACGGCCGGGCGCGGGGCCAAGGGCCAGCAGGCGCGGGCGGGGAAGGGGCGCAGGTTCGGCTTCGAGGGCGGACAAGTCCCGCTTATTCGTCGGCAGCCAAAGCTTGGAGGATTCCGCAATCCCAGTCGCCGCGAGTACGAGGTGGTGAATATCGGGGTCCTCGAGGCGCGGCTCTCTCCCGGGGCCTACGATGTGGTTGCACTGCGGGGGGCAGGTCTCCTCACCACGAGGAAGCCGGTCAAGCTCCTCGGGCAGGGCTCGGTCACGAAGAAGTTTGAACTCTCGGTGCATGCCACGTCCAAGAGTGCACGTGCGGCCATCGAGAAAGCGGGGGGCTCCGTGAAGAAAGTCCCCGTATCCTGAAATAAGTCTCCCGGTGAGCCGGCCGTCGGGGCGTGTTGACCCCCTGCGGAGATCACGGGAAAATACCACCCAGCATGTTCACGTACTTACGACAACTCTGGCACTCCGAGGACCTGCGCCGTCGCATCCTCATCACGCTCGGTCTCCTCTTCATCTATCGCGTCGTCGCGCACATTTCCGTGCCGGGGACGGATCCGGCGATGCTCCGCCAATTCCTCGAATCGCGTGCGGGAGGGGGGACTGCAGGAGGGGTTGTCGGCATCTTCACGGCGCTCACGGGCGGCTCGCTCGATCACTTCTCTGTGGCATTGCTCGGTCTCTCTCCCTACATCAATGCTTCCATCATCGTGCAGCTCTGCACAGTGATCTTCCCAAAGCTCGAGGCCATGAGCAAAGAGGGGATCCAGGGCCAGCAGGAGCTGAATCGCTACACGCGCTACCTCACCTTCCCTCTCGCCTTCGTCCAGAGTTATGGCTTCCTCATCCTCCTGAGCCGCGGGGGCCTCAAGCTCGTGGATACCTCCTTCCCTGCCGTTCTCCTTCCCATGCTCTACGCGACGGCAGGGTCCCTCTTTGTCATGTGGATTGGTGAGCTCATCACGGAAAAGGGCATCGGCAACGGTATTTCTCTCATCATCTTCGGCGGCATCGTCTCCGGTATCCCTGCCACTATGAGTTCCATGTTTCTCGCGGGGCAGGGCAAGCTAGGGCCCTTCTATCTCTTCGCGATCGTCTCCATTGCCCTCCTCATTGCCGTGGTGCTCTTCACGGATGCCCATCGGCTCATTCCCATCACCTACGCCAATCAGGGGGCGGGCCGCGGTGTCCAGGGTGGCATTCCGGTGCGCCTGAATCAGGCGGGCATGGTGCCGATCATCTTCGCGGTTTCGCTCATCACTTTCCCGGCGATCATCGCACAGTTCTTCTCCTCCGCGAGCCGTCCCCAGCTCCAGGCGATCGTCAGCTTCATCAATACGTACGTGAATCCGCAGAATCCGAGCGTGATATACCTTATCCTGTACTTCCTGCTCGTCCTCGTCTTCACCTACTTCTACGTTTCGGTGACCTTCAAGCCGGAAGACATCGCGGAGCAGATCCAGAAGCGCGGCGGCTTCATCCCGGGCATCCGGCCGGGCAAGCAGACGGCGGAGCTCCTCGCGCGGACCAGCAATCACTTGAATCTCTGGGGAGGGACCTTCCTCGGTCTGGTGGCCATCATCCCCATTGCCTTCACCAAGTACTCGCCCCTGAGCCGCGCGGATCTCATCGTCTCGGGGTCGGGACTCATTATCATCGTTGGCGTCGTCATGGAATTGATCCGGCAGATCAATGCGCAGCTCTTGGCGCATGATTATGAGAAATTGGTGTAGTGATTAGTGAGTAGTGAGCAGTGGGTAGAAGCTGTTTTTTCTGCTCTGTACGGGCTATTTCCGTTACACTACTCACTACCTACTTCTCACTACCCACTCGTTATGGAT
>JAQUNQ010000003.1:0-15822 GCA_028717505.1 Candidatus Peribacteraceae bacterium | reverse complement strand
GTTCTCTTCGGCATCCAAGGCTCCGGCAAAGGGACGCAGGCGAAGAAGCTCTGTGCGGAGTTCGATTACGATCTCTTCGAGGCGGGCGGAGAGCTCCGGAAGATCGCGGCTTCTGGCTCGGAGCTCGGGAACACGGTGAAGTCCTACATCGATGTGGGGAAGCTCGTCCCCTTCGCCATCATCATGCAGGTGGTAAAGGAGGCGATTCTGGCGCGTCCCAAGACGCAGAAAATCCTCTTCGACGGCATCCCGCGCGATCTGGACCAGATGCGGGAGTTCGACAAGATTATGGCGGAGATGGGGCGCGATTTCCGCTGCATCGAGATCAAGCTTGCGGAGGAGGAGGGCGTGCAGCGCATCCTCGGGCGCGCGAAGATCGAGGGGCGGGCCGATGATGCCGATGAGCAGATCATCCGCCGCCGCATGGCCACGTTCCACGAGAAGACTCTCCCCGTCATTGAGCGCTACAAGGCGGCAGGCAAGCTCACGGAGATCGACGGCAGGGCAACAGTGGAGGAGGTCTATATCCTCATGAAAAAAGCACTGGCAGAGCGTTGACACGCTTGCATGAGCGTCCGAAGCTGGCCCCCTCGGTCTTTTTCCTATCCACGTTTTCCCTCTTTGGAGGCGGCGTATGGACGCTATAGCACTGCTTTTCCTGCTGATGGCGCTGGGATGGGCTCTTGCCTGGCTGCTGGTACGCTTCGGGGGGTCACCTATTCCCCGGTTCGATCGTTGCGTCACCAGCCGCTGGGCGATTGCTTGTCTCGTCCTCGCGGCGTTGTCTTTTGTCCTCGGCCGCGTCCTCCCGTAGGGAGATGTGGCGTAAGGGCCGATGGTTCGGGTGGGGGCGTGCCAGGCACGCTCCCGCCCCACTTCGGAGCACCATCAATTTTTGCCTCTCAAGTGCTCTATGCCCTATCCCCCTAGCTCTTTCCTCCCGCTACAATCCCCCCATGCCCCGCTGCCAGATCTTCACTGCCGACGAGATCGCCTCCCTGCGCAAGGGCGGGAAAATTCTCCATGGTGCCCTCGAGCTGACCACATCGCTCGCGAAGCCGGGTGTCACCACGGCGGAGCTGGATCGCAGGGCGGAGGAGTACATCCGGGATCTGGGCGCGGAGCCCGGCTTCAAGGGCTATAGGGGATTCCCGGCCACACTCTGCACCTCGATCAACGAGGAGACCGTTCATGGGATCCCCGGCGGACGAGTGCTCCGGGAAGGGGACCTCCTCTCGATCGATTGCGGCGTGCTCCTGGATGATCTGTACACGGATGCCTGCATTACCCTTTCCATTGGCCCTATTCCTCCAAAGACACAGGAATTGGTGGATATCACCGCCGAAGCACTCGCGCGGGCAATTGAGCGCGTCCGTCCGGGTGTGCGGGTGGGGGATATCTCCTCGATGATCCAGAAGACGGTCGAGGCGAAGGGGTTCTCCGCGGTACGGGCTCTCACGGGCCATGGACTCGGCCGGGATTTGCACCAATTCCCCGATATTCCGAATGTCGGAGAGGCCGGCACGGGTCCGCATCTCCCCGCGGGGACCATCATTGCCATCGAGCCGATCATCTCTTCGGGGAGCGATGCCATTCGCGAGAGTGATGATGGATGGACGATTTATGTGCAGGATCGCGCTCTCACAGCACATTTTGAACATACAGTCCTCGTGACGCCGGAGGGGTATGAGATACTGACGTAAGTCTAAAATTGTTCTTAAAAAACAAAATGTCTTATTTGCAAGACTTTTTCCATTATCTCTCAATAATTCGCGTCATATTGCTTGCTGTAGGCCGAATGGCTCTGTAGGATGCCTCGGCTTTTGTGCTTGCTTTTTGTTCTTGCCCTCTGTGTCTAAGCAGGATGTGATCGAACTCATCGGCATCGTGGAAGAAACCTTTCCAAATGCCACATTCCGCGTTCGTCTCCTGAGCGACCAAGCCAAGAATCATGAGCTTCTCTGCCATCTCGCGGGGCGCATGCGGGTCCATCGCGTACGCATTCTCCCCGGAGACCGCGTCAAGGTGGAGATGACTCCCTATGATCTGCAGAAAGGGCGGATCGTCTACCGGTTCCGGTCGGATCAGGACCCCATGATGCACATTCCTGCAGCCACCGAGTAAGCACACGCATTCCCCACTCTCCATGAAGGTTCGCCCCTCCGCCAAGCCGATTTGCAAGGATTGCCGACTCGTCCTCCGCCGCAATGGCAAGGGCAAAGTCGTCCGTCGCATCGTCTGCAGCAAGAATCCCAAGCACAAGCAGCGACAAGGATAATTTCTCCCCCTCCCTCCCCCATGCTCCGTATCGCAGGCGTCGTTCTCCCCGGCCAGAAGCACATCGTCATCGCCCTGACGCACATCAAGGGGGTCGGCAGACCGCTTGCAGGCCGCATTCTCCACGAGCTCAACATCACGGAGAATACCAAGGCGGATGCGCTCTCGGAGGAGGAGCAGGCGCGGCTGCGCGCACGCGTGGAGCGCGAGACCATCGAGGGTGAACTGAGCCGAAAGGTTTCCATGGACATCAAGCGCCTGCAGGACATCGGGACGTGGCGTGGTTACCGTCATCGCAAGAAGTTGCCAGTGCGCGGTCAGACGTCGCGTCGCAATGCCCGCACGAAGCGCGGCAAGAAGAAGACAGGTCTCTCCGGTCGCGTGACCCTCACGAAGACGTAAACCCCTTTCCATCCTCTCATGTCTGATACTCCTCCTGTTCCTGCCGATACTCCCAAGGATGCTGCTGCCGCGCCGCAGGCTGCGGAGGGCACGCCCAAGGTGCGTCGGAAGAAGATCAAGCGCACGGTTCCCGTGGCGCGCGTCTGCATCCACGCGGGTGAGAACAACACGATTGTGACCTTCACGGATCCCAAGGGCGACAAGCTCGGTGGCTGCAGCAGTGGCACAGCGGGCTTCAAGGGGACGCGCAAATCCACGCCCTATGCTGCGAAGGTGACGGCGGAGAAGGCGACGGAGATCGTGCAGGGCTATGGCATTGAATCGGTGATTGTGGAGGTGAAGGGGCTCGGCCCGGGTCGCGAGCAAGCCATCCGCGGCCTTCAAAGTGCCGGCCTCAATCTTGACGCCATCATTGATGTGACTCCCGTTTCCCACGGCGGATGCCGCCCCACCGGGCGCCGACGTGTTTAATTTTGCTCACTCCTTTCTCCTATGAAGTACACAGGACCCAAAGCGAAGCGCTGTCGTCGTCAGGGAACGAACATCTACGGTTCGGACAAGTACGATAAAATCTTGCAGCGAAAGCCCTATGGTCCGGGGAAGAGTCCCCGCGCGCGCTCCGGGCGCATGTCCGAGTACAGCAAGCAGCTCAAGGAGAAACAGAAGGTGCGCGATCTCTACGGGCTCTCCGAGCAGCAGTTCCGCAATCTCTACCAGACGGCCGCAAAGACGACGGGGCAGACGGGTGAGGTGTTCAAGCAGCTCCTCGAGCGGCGCCTCGACAATGTCATCTACCGCGCCGGCTTCGCACTCACGCGCCTGCAGGCGCGCCAGTTCGTGAGCCACGGGCATTTCATTATCAATGGCTTCCGGGTGACGACGCCCTCCTTCCAGGTGCGTCCGGGGCAGACCATCGAAATGCGTGCCTCAAGCAAGCACTCTCCCGTCTTTGGCCCTATTCTCGATGCTCACGAGAAGTACCTTCCTCCTCCGTGGCTGAAAGTCGATTCCTCCGTCTTCCGCGTGGAGGTGGTGTCCCTCCCTGATGCTGAAGCCGCCGAGCAGGGGATGGATATTCGTCAGGTCATCGAGTTCTACTCCCGTACGTAGTCTCTCTTGTTCTTTTGTCTTCGTTCTCCCATTTCCTTCCTCTTCGTCCTATGCACATCATCCAGGAAGAGATCGGTCTCCCGACCTTCAATGTTACACCGGCGCCGAAGGGGGAGAAAAACATCCATGCGATCTTCACGATCGGGCCGCTCCCTCCCGGGTTCGGCATGACGCTGGGGAATGCACTCCGACGTGTCCTCCTCTCCAGTCTGCCGGGCGCTGCAGTCATCTCCATGCGTCTGCAGGGCGTGCAACATGAGTACACCACCCTCAAGGGCGTCCGCGAAACCGTCGTGGATATTGCCCTCAATTTGAAGCTCCTGAAGCTCCGCAAGCACAACAAGGATACGGAGGTCATCACGCTCCAGGCCAAAGGCCCCAAGACCCTCACGGCGCGCGATCTCAAGGTGTCCTCGGACATCGAGGTGCTCAATCCCGATCTCGAGATCCTGACGCTCGAGAAGGGCGGTTCCATCGACATGCAGATCACAGTGGGAAAGGGCGTGGGTTACTCCCCCGCGGCGGAGCGCAACAAGAAGCAGAACGAACCGGGTCTCATCCACATCGATGCCATCTTCAGTCCTGTGGAGAAAGTTCGCTTTGAGGTGGAGGCGGCACGCGTGGGGCAGCGCACGGATCTGGAGAAGCTCGTCCTCGATGTTCAGACGAATGGCTCCCTCACGCCGGAAGATGCCGTGCAATTTGCCGCGCAGCTCCTCAAGGGATACTTCGAGTACTTCAGCAGCTCCGAGAAGATCGTGGAGAGCGAGTTCATCGCAGACTTCTCGCGCTCCGGCGCGCAGGTGACGGAACAGGGCAGCGATTCAGCAGTGAAAGAGAGCTATACGCCGATCGAGATCCTGAATTTCTCCCCACGCACCCTGAATGCCCTCATCAATGCAGGTGTCGGCTCCATCGAGCAGCTCACCAAGTGCACCGAAGCGGCCCTCAATAACTTCCGCGGCTTCGGAGCCAAGGCGCTCGATGAAGTGAAGGGGACGCTCGCGGAGCGCGGCCTCAAACTCGCCGACGAATCCATGGACAGTTGAGAGAGATCCCCTTATTGTTTCCGCCCCTTTGACTTCCAATGCGCCATCGCAATTCCAGTAAGCGGCTTGAGCAGAAACCCGGTCATTCCCGGATGCTGCAACGGAACCTCGTCACGTCGCTCCTGCTCTACGAACACGTGCGAACGACCAAGAAGCGCGCACAGGTGGTGGCCCCTCTCGTGGACCGCCTCATCGCGATCGCAAAGAGGAATACGCCCCAGCGTGCCATCCGCGCTATCAATCGCGTGGTGACGGACAAGAATGCGAGCCGCAAGATCATGGAGGTGCTCATCGTGCGCTTTGCCGACCGTCCGTCAGGGATGACACGCATGACCCCCCTCGGGTCGCGCAGGGGCGACGGGGCGCCTGTCGTCGAGCTTGCGCTCGTCGAGGGGAAGGGAACGGAGGCGGGAAAGCAGGTGAACGAGAAGAAACTGGCTGTGAAGAAATCCAGGAAATCCGCCGCATGAAAACCTCCACCCCTCCCGCACCGGCACCGAAGTGGATGCTCATTGATGCAGAGGGCAAGAACCTCGGCAGGGTAGCCGTGAAGACAGTGATCATCCTGCGGGGGAAGCACCGCGCTTCCTACACTCCACATCAGCTCTGTGGTGACCACGTCATTATCATCAATGCGGGGAAGCTCGTCTTCGCAGCCTCCAAATTCAACCGGAAAACCTATCACAAGCACTCAGGGTATCTCGGCCATATGAAGGCGATTCCCATGAAGAGGATGGTGGAGGAGCAGCCAGCGGAGGTGGTGCGGAAAGCCGTGTACGGGATGCTCCCGACGAACCGTCTGCGCGCACAGGCCCTGAAACGTCTTCACGTGTACGCCGATGCCGCGCACGAACATGCGGCACAGAAGCCTGTTCCCCTTTCCCTCTAAGCCATGACCGCAGAGAAGAAGCAGTACTTCGGCAGTGTCGGCAAGCGCAAGACCGCCATCGCGCGCGTGAAGCTCTACGAGGGCGGCTCCGGGGAGGTGACGGTGAACGGACAGAAGATCAAGGAGTATTTCGACACGTCCCTGCAGATGGAGAACGCGCTCGCACCGCTTGCACTCGCGAACCTGAAGAACAGAGTCGATGCCGCCGTTCTCGTGAACGGAGGTGGCAAGACAGCCCAATCCGATGCAGTGCGGCATGGCTTCAGTCGTGCCCTCCTGCTCCTCAACGCCGATCTCCGGAGCGATCTCAAGCGCATGGGTTTCCTCCGCCGCGACGCGCGCATCAAGGAAAGGAAGAAGCCGGGTTTGAAGAGAGCACGCCGCGCGCCGCAGTGGCAGAAACGCTAAATATTCATGGAAGACAAACCTAGCGGTTTTTCTTCCATGTACCATCTTTTCCCTTAAGTGGTGCGGCTTCAGCGCTGGGTCCCGTCGAAGCCACCCAGCGCTTCGCCGCGACTGTGTACCTCCCCCCTAGCCCCTCCTCCTTGAGGAATGGAGAGGGTTTGTCGAAGAGCCCCCTCCCATTGGGGGAGGGGTTGGGGGTGGGGCGTTCAGGCGAGCGCCAATTTTACGTAGTACAGGCTCTTGCCGTCATCCGTGTCCAGGATGAACCGGGCGTCGATGGAGATGAGCTGGACGATGGTCTGGCACATCTTGAGCAGCATGGCCGGCGGGAGCACCAGACCAGCCTCCAGACATGTCGCACAGAGGCCTGCAGCGTCCTTGGAGCGGATGTAGGGCTCCCCATGCTCCTGGATCACGGAGCGCATGGAGTTCTGCACTTGAAGGACGTAGTGTTCGATGTAGGGTTCTAGTTCCTCGACGGGTAAATCGTGCACCTCGGGGAGTGCCTCGAGGATGTCGAGCTCACTGTGAATCGCATGGGCAATGCAGGCGTCGAGGGACATGGGTAGGGTGTTTGTGTGAGAGAAATCCAAACAGTATACCTCAAAAAGGGGTCCCCTGTACAGACCTGCAGAGCATGAAAAAACTGGATTGAAGACCTTTGCCATTTCATGGGATTTTTCGAGGAGGGGGTGGTTCGAGTTGCCGGGATTGCTTCCGCCAAACTGCCCCCTCCTTCCGCTCAATTTCTCGTGTGCCCGCTCGAAAGCCAAATATTGAATAAATGCGCGAAAACGCTATACTATTGATAGAAACTCACATTCATCCCTTTTCCCATTCCTCCCATGGCACGCTCGCGCGTACGTTTTCTCTCGACGCTCCTGGTCCTCTCTGGAGCGGCGCTCTTCGCCACAGTGTCCCATCCACGCTTTACGGCACAGGTGGTGTCCCACGAGACAGGTCACATCGTGATCGACGATCTCGATGCGGGATTCAGCAAGAAAGGAAAATGGGTGAAGAAGACCGGCGCAGGTTATGAGAATGACGGAGGCTGTCGCTTCCATAAGAAAGACACGACGAAGAAGCACTACGCGAGCTTCCTCACCGGTGTCATTCCGGAGGGGGAGTATGACCTCTATCTGACATGGCAGGCGGATGCGACTTACTCCAGTCAGCTCGAGGTGCGGGTGACGGCGGGCATGGGGACACCTTCGCAGGCGGAAAGTAAGTACGCACTCTCCCAGCAGGCCGCCCCGAGTGGCCCACTCTGGGGAGGAGAACCGTGGCAGAAGATCGGGACTGTCAACGTCTTGGAAGCCTCCAAGGTGCTCGTGAAGATCCAGCCGGACCAGTCTCTGCCTGACAAGGAAAAGAAGAGGGCGCTCTACACGGCCGATGCTATGCGCCTTGTGCCGCTGCGCCAGCGCGGGGCTCTCGCTGTCGAGATGTTGCCCGTCTCTGCCACAGGGACGGCGATTGTGGGCCAGGAAGTGCCTCTCCTGCGTTTCAGCGCTACGGCGAGTAATGAGCCGGTTGTCCTGAATTCCTATGCCATCCGGAGCGTCCTGGGGTCACTCAATGACATGGAGAGCTTCAGCGTCTGGATGGACAGCGATCACGATGGCGTGGTCGATCAAATGGTCTCGGATCTCTTCGATGCCGAGGAGACAACGGGCGGCATTTGTGCTGGAAGCAATGGCATGTTGGCCCCCACGCATTCGTTTGCGCCTCGCACAACGCAGCTCACTGCCTCCGTCCTGCGCTTGCAGGGGCAGGTCTCTCCGTCTCCCTGCAACAATCACATGGACTCAGTGGGAGTGTACAAGCAGTGGACGTCCAATTTCTTCCTCAGTGATGCCAATACCTCGCGGGATCTCCTCACCGCTGGCTACGGCCCGCCCCAGTATCACTGGAAGCCATTTGCCGGCGACTGGGATGGCAACGGCACAAAAACGATCGGTCTGTACGATCCCCTCACTTCGGGGTTCTACCTCAAGAATTCCAACATGACCGGCTACGCCGACACGGCCTTTGGCTACGGCACCGCAAATAACGGCTGGCTCCCGCTTGTGGGTGACTGGGACGGTAATGGTACAGATACTGTCGGCCTCTACGATCCGGTCCGTTCCACCTTCTATCTCAGAAACTCCAATACAGAAGGGTATGCCGACCTCGAAATCGGCTACGGGCCGGTCAATGAGGGCTGGCTTCCTGTTGCCGGAGACTGGAATAACGATGGCACGGATACCATTGGTCTCTATGATCCTGAAACCTCCATTTTCTACCTGAGGAATGTGAATGCCGGTGGGAATGCTGATTTTATGTTTGGATACGGCGTTCCCAATGCTGGTTGGCTTCCCATCGCGGGAGACTGGGATGGGGATGGGTCTGAAACCATTGGTCTCTATGCCCCCAGTGCCTCGGCGTTCTATCTTCGCAATTCCCTGGATGCAGGTAATGCGGATACCTTCGTCGTCTACGGTGCGGCAGGACCGGATGTATTTCCGGTTGCCGGGAACTGGTGCGCGAGCATGCAGCCTGTTTGCGGCAATGGTGTCGTGGAAGCGGGCGAGGAGTGCGATGACGGGAATCCAGTGGTTGCCGACGGCTGCAATAACCTCTGCCAGCGGCCGCACTGCGGCAATGCCATGGTGGAGCAGGGGGAACAGTGCGAGAGCGGCGAGGGAAACCAGATCGCCTGCACGGGGGGAACCCAGTGTGATTACCAGAGTTGCACGTGCGTCCATGGAGCGGCGTGCGGCGACGGCATCCTCGACCCAGCGGAGCAGTGTGAGGTCAACTCCCAATGTCCCGCGAGTAACGAGTGTCGCAGCTGCCAGTGCGTAGCAATCTCTTCCTCCTCCAGTTCGTCCATGGGGCCGGTGTGCGGCAACGGTCTCTGCGAGAGCGGGGAAGATGTGCTCTGCCCGGGCGCGAATGGCAGCGGCGGGCCGTGTTCCGTCGGGACCTGCTTGTCCGACTGTCCGGGAACCTGCGGGAACAGCAAGCTGAATGCGGGGGAGCAGTGTGAGGCGAACGTCAATGTTCCCTGTGCTGTCACGCATCCGGGGACGCAGTGCAACTATGCCACCTGCCAGTGCGTGGCAATCTCTTCCTCTTCGAGCAGCTCCTCCGTTGCCTTGTGTGGCAATGGTCAGCTCGATCCCGGAGAGAATTGCGATGTCAACATCGACGACGTCCTGAATCCCTGCCAGTCGTGGCAGACCTGCAGTGTGGAGACCGGGTGCGCCTGCTTCCCCGCTACCTGTATCGGGGAGGGGCAGCATGGCCCCGTGGTCCCAAATAGTCCTCCCTGCTGCGAGGGGCTGACGAGTATCAGCGTCGTCGTCCTGGAGGGTGGGGACATGTGTATCCTGCAGGAGGGGGTATTCACCTGTACGCGGTGCGGTGATGGATTGTGCGGAGAGGGTGAAAACATCTGCAATTGTTCGGTGGGTTGCTTACCGTCCTCTTCTTCCTCCAGCTCCATCGGATCGGTCTGCGGCAATGGCATCGTGGAGCCGGGAGAGACATGTGATGACGGGAACAACGATCCAAACGATGGTTGCGACAATTGCCAGCCAACGGGCCCTGTCTGCTACTCCTTGAGCGATTGTCCAAGTGGCCAGCAATGCGCCCACTGGACCTGCACACCGGTCTGCGAAACAGCGGGCCAGCAGAATTGCCCGCAAGTGTGCTCGGGAGTTTGTATGCAGAGTTCTTCCTCCTCTTCTAGTTCCTCGGTCGGACTGGTCTGCGGCAATGGCATCGTGGAGCCGGGTGAGGCATGTGATGACGGGAACAACGATCCAAACGATGGTTGCGACAATTGCCAGCCAACGGGCCCGGTCTGCTACTCGCCAAGCGACTGTGTGGCAGGCACCGAATGTTCCTACTTCTCCTGCTCGCCTGTCTGTGAGACGGCTGGTCAGCAAGATTGTCCGGAAATATGTCAGGGGGTCTGCGTGCCTTCGGATGACTGTCTGGGGATCGCCCTTGCCGAAGGCGTGCCGACCATCTTCGAAATTCGCGGCGTCGTCTCAGAGAATCTGACGCAAACGCATACGTTCGCCACAAAGTTTGATCTGGAGGATTCGTCCTTCATTGATGCGGAAGGCGCGAATACCATGGAAGCTCTCGAAGGCATCGCCGTGGATGGCACCTGCCTCGAGGAGGCCTGCGACATTACGGTCACGACAGCTCCCACCACCGTGTGGACGCTCCAAGCTGAGGAGCGGCACCTTGCGGTGCAGGTGAAGTCGCTGGCCACCTCCGATACCGCGGTGAGCAACCAGAGCGGTATCACCCTGCTCCGCTTCGAGGCGCGTGCAAGGGGGAATGAGGATCTCCTGCTCACGCAGGCTGTCTTCAAGGCACAGAGCGGCAATACTGCCAATGCGCACAATTATGCTCTCTGGGTGGATACCGATGCTGACCGGACAGTGGATACCATCCTCCAGGACGGCATCCTGCCCGTTGACGGCTCTGTCATCTTCAGTAATTTCCCCACCGGCGGGTACGTCCTTCCGATAGAAGAGACAGTGGTCTTTGAGGTTCATGGCGATGTTGCAGCAGCTCTCGTGGAGGGGGGCTTGCAGCTGAAGTTTGATGATGCAGATAACAATGCGGTCATGGCTGAAGTACTGGCAGATGGCACTACTCTCTCGGGCATTCGTCTCAACGGAGGCGTTTGTCCGGCGGACACCTGTGATATCGACCTCGGAACAACGGATTCCACTCGATGGATACTCGTGGACCATGGTGATCTCTATGTGACCAAGGATTCCACGCCTCTTCGCCCGCGCCAGATCCTCGCAGGGGCGCTCTCTGATCCGCTCCTCCGGCTGCGTTTCCATGCCGATATGGAGGATATCGATGTGACGGATCTCCAGATCAGCACGCTCGATTCCTCCCCCGTCTCCGTGGATGTGCTGGAATTGTTCCATGACGGGGAGACGACGGCCTTCGCCACAGCGGGCAACTGCGGCAGTGCCCAAGTGCCCACGGAGAACGATGGCCAGCCTATCAGGACATTCTGTGCCGTGATGAACAGCCAACAGCTCATTGTGCCGAAGGGCGGGGATGCGAACGTCCTCGTCCGCGCACGCGTGAAGTCCGACGCAGAGGGCGGCGAAAGCTTCGACTCCTTCACGCTCTTCGTCCACGAGCGCGCCCTTGCGGACGAGTCGACCGGCGAGGGGGCTGTCCATGCGCGCGGCCGCATCTCCGCGGAAAACCTCACAGCCAATGATGGAGACACCACTGCGGAAGGCGAAATCTTCCTCGGGGTCTCTGCGCCCATGGCAAATCAGCGCATTATCGGTGAGGAGAATATCGTCATTGGTGCCAAGACCAGCTCGATTTCGAATGCGCTCGGGGCCACGGGAACAGTCCCGTCCGGGATAGCGAATATCGGCGGCTTCAACTTCAATGCCTTTTCCAATACGAACACGAAATACGGTCTCAATCGTGTCGTCATGACCGACCTCATCTTCACGGTGAACGCGTCCAATGTCGCGATGGATGCATCCGGATTCAAAATTTACAACATGAACGATAGCTCCATTGCCATCGACTGCGCGCCGTACACGACAAAGGGGGAGGAGATTATAGGGACTGCATCAGGCACGTTCCTTCTGGAGTGCGTCAACCTCGACGAAGAAGGAGCTGATGTGGAGATTCCTTCCGGCGAGATGCTCACGCTGTACCTCCAGGCGAACATCACCAATGCCAACACTGCGGCAGCGAGCGGAGGGGCGAGCATCCTGCAGGTTTCCCTGACGAACTTCACCGATTCCACGAAAGACGAGACGGGCGTGCTGCCCGGAGAAAGCCACGTCATGTGGGCCGATATGGATGAAAGCCAGGCATCCTTCTTCTACTGGATCGAATACCCGGATACCACGGTCTCCTCGATCACCTTGCGTGGCTGAGCGCACTATCGTTCGCGTAGGAAAGACACCCTCGAAGAGAGGGTGTCTTTTTATTTCATTCATGGAAAGAGGGCATAAAAAAGCAACCTCCGCTGAGGTTGCTCATGAGGGCCGTTCACACACGCGAACCTCAGCGTTGCAGGTGAGCACGCTTGGCAGTCTTCGTGGTGACGCGAGCCTTCGTCATGTGCGGGCATGCTAGACCCGGCACCGGGCAGTGTAAAGAAATTTCGGTGGTGTGGAAGTGAGTGGAGCCGCCCATGGGATTCGAACCCACGACCCTCGGTTTACGATACCGATGCTCTACCAGCTGAGCTAGGGCGGCGCGAGGCGTGAGTGGCAAACCTGCGGTTTTCCCCTCACGAGCACCCCTTTCCCTTTGAGAGGGGTCGCTCCAGGCAAGCGGAGCTTGCCTTCGCGACGGGGTTTTTCTCCGTGAAAGAGCGAAGCAAAGGACAAAATGGCCTCGTTCCCGATAGTAGGTTATTTCTGTCCAAAAAACCAGAAACTGGAAACAAAAATCGGGGCTTCGGAGCATGGTATGCTCTTCCCCCATGGATCGCACCGTGGCCCTCACCTGGTCCTGGCTCAATGTCCTCAACGCCAAGCGCGCAGAGGCCCTGAGGCGCGTCTACGGCGACCTGGAGAAGGCCCTGCAGTCCATCGACGAGGAGATGCTCCGGTCCCTCGGCTGCCGCCAGGAAACAATCTACAAGACATTGAACCGTCTCGAGGAATTCGACCCTGCCGCTTACGAGCGCGAACTCAAAAGCCGCTCCCTCCGGTTCCTCACGATCGAGGATCCGGCATATCCCGCGAAGTTGCGGGAGATTGGAGATCCGCCGCTCTTCCTGTACGAGCGTGGTGATCTCTCCATCCTCGAGCAGCCCTGCATCGCCCTCGTGGGGACCCGCGAGATGTCCCCCTATGGGCGGCGCGCCGTGGAGCACTTCGTTCCGGCGCTCGTGCAGGCGGGGACGGTGACGGTGAGCGGCCTTGCCTTGGGGATCGACGCTGCAGTGGCGGAGGAAACGCTCCGTGCAGGAGGAAAGACGGTCGCGGTACTCGGCAACGGTCTCGCATCAGTTTTTCCCGCGAGCAATGCGCGGCTGGCAGACAAGATCGTGGCGGGCGGAGGGGTCATTCTCTCGGAGTTTCCCCTCGACACCTCGCCGGACAAGTTCACCTTTCCCGCCCGCAATCGCATCATTGCCGGCCTCTCGCTCGGGACGGTTGTCCTCGAGGCCGGAGAGGGAAGCGGCGCGCTCATCACGGCGGATCTGGCGCTGGATTACGGGAGGGAGGTCTTTGCCGTTCCCGGGCAGATCTTCGACCCGAACTACGCAGGCAGTCACCAGCTCCTGTCACGGGGCGTGGCGAAGCTGGTGAGCGCTCCCGCCGATATTCTCATCGAATTGAAAATCGTGGTTCCGGAAGAAGGGGCCGTGGTCTACGAGCCGCAGAACGCTGAGGAGGCTGCGCTCTGCAAGGTCCTCTCAACCATGCCTCAGACGGTGGATATGCTCGTGGAGCGGTCCGGTCTGCTGGCTGCCGGGGTCAGCGCCACCTTGACGGTCTTGGAGCTGAATGGTGCCGTGAAGCATTGCGGTGGAGGAGCATGGGTGCGCTGTTCCCCTGCCGGGAAATAATGGTAGAGTGAGCCTCAACCTTTCCCCCTTCTTTTCATGGCGACTCCTCTCGGAGAACTCCTCGGACAGAGCCTCGCGCTCTTCCGGAAATATTTCATACTCCTCCTCGTCGGCGCGGTTGTCTTCGGTCTCGTGCTGGGCTTCGGCCAGCAGCTCCTCTTGGGGCGCATGCAGCGCGAAGTCGATGGCACCTTCCAACGCATGGGGATTGAAGTACAGGATCTGCAGGACCTCCAGCGACGCTATGAGCAGGGAGATACGTCTGCCATGCAGGATATTTTGAAGCGGGTACAGGAGCAGAGCGGCCTCGATGAGGCGGCAATCGGCAAGAATGTGGCGGGGATATGGATGCGTTCCATGCAGGCGGCGGGTGGCTACTCACTCTTCGTGCTCCTCGTCAGCGTCATCGCATCCGCCTATTTCCTCGTCATCGTCTTGAAGCAGAAGACACAGTACAAAGCCCTCTTCACGGAGTCGCTCGGGGTCGTCCTCCCGCTCATCGGGTTGTGGCTCTGGGTGGCCATCCGCAGCTTTGTCTGGATTCCTTTCATTGGTTTCATCACGGGGATCATCCTCCTCCCCCGCTTCCTCTGTGCGCCGGTCTTCCTCGTGCGGGACAAGAAGGGCGTCTTCGAGAGTGCCAGCATGAGCTATAAGAGCACCCGCGGTTACTGGGGCAAGATCTTCGGGAATGCCGTAGTCATGGGAATTCTCGTGGTGGTTCTCCTCATAATCATCGCGATGGCCCTCGCCCTCTTCGGCACCATCGGGAGACTCGTGAGCCCCATCGTCACCACGCTCGCCTCTGCCTACATGACGATCTTCATGGTGCAGCTCGCCCTCACGGTCATGCAGAATCCGAGGAAGTCCTGAGGATGCTGTTCATTTCTTCGTGATCCCTTCCGCGATCTTCACGATGGCGGCGAACTCCTCAGGCTTGAGCGAGGCACCGCCGATGAGCCCTCCGTCGATATCCGGCCGCAGGAGGAGCGCCTCCGCGTTGTCCTTGTTCATCGAGCCGCCGTAGAGGATGCGCGTCGCAGCATGGAGGTCCTTCGGCAGAAGCGGGCGGATGAAGGCATGCATGGCCTGCGCCTGTTGCGGCGTGGCTGTCTTGCCCGTACCGATGGCCCACACGGGCTCGTAGGCAATGGTGATCTCTCCGTGTTCCGGGAGACCCTTCAATTGATGCTTGACCACCTCGTGCTCCTTCCCCGCCTCGCGTTCCTCCAGTGTTTCACCCACACAGAGAATAGGATGGATATTCGCTTCCAGTGCCGCCACGACTTGCTCCATGACGAAAGCGGAGGATTCATGGTGGTCCCGACGGCGCTCGGAGTGACCGCAGAGGACATAGCGGCAGCCGAGCCGGGCAAGCATCTGGATGCTCACGTCTCCCGTGTGCGCACCCTTCGGCTCGGGGTGGCCATACTGCCCTCCAGTGATGAGACGGGCGGCGATGCAGCGCTCGAGATCGAGGTGGCCGGGCAGGACGATCACATCCACCGCAGCGTGTTCCAGGTAGGGGGAAGCGGGGAGGAGAGACCCTTCGGGGGGCGGGTTCATCTTCCAGTTCGCCGCGATGAGAAGGCGCTTGACCATGGAGGAGCTTTCGGAAGGAGGTGTCCTTAAGGTACCATCGAATGGCCATGGAGCAACCGTCTCGCGTCGTCCTCGCCGCCGATCATGCCGGCTTCGCCCTCAAAGAGGCGGTGAAGAAGCACCTCATGGCGCGGGGAATCGATGTCCTCGATGTCGGGACCTTCTCCGAGGAGTCCGTGGATTACCCTGCGATCATCCGCAGCGGGTGCGCCGCCGTGCTCGAGCAGGGGTGCCCGGGGATCATCTTCGGGGGGAGCGGCAACGGCGAGGCGATGGCGGCCAACAAAGTACGCGGCATCCGTGCCGCCCTCGTCTACAGCGACGAGACGGCCCGCCTCGCCCGTGCGCACAACGATGCTAATGTCCTGAGTCTCGGTGGCCGCCTGACCAAGCCGGAGGATGCCCTGCGTTTCGTCGATATCTTCCTCGCGACGGATTTCGAGGGCGGACGGCACGAGAGGCGTATCCGTGATTTGGAGTCTTGAGCGGCCATGAGCCTGTTC
>JAQUNQ010000002.1 GCA_028717505.1 Candidatus Peribacteraceae bacterium | reverse complement strand
GAACGAATTCCCGATGAGCACGCTGTAGAGAGTCGGCAGGGAACCGAGCGTCATGAGGAGGATGCCCAACCCTTGCATGAGGTAGGAGTAGACCGCCTCCGTCACCTTCACCGGCTTCGCCGCACCGGAGTGCATGCTGGCCGCGAGGATGAGCGTGAAGAGGAAGAGGAGGACGAGCGGCAGGATCAGGCCATAGAACAAGCCGGCCGTTCCGAACAGGATGGAGAGGGGAGCATTGCTCATAAGGGAGGGGTGTAATCCAGTGAAGGGTACGGGGAAGAGCCCCTGGAGGCACGAGAAATGGATTGCGGGCTTCTTCCCGCGATGCTCTAGTTAGCGGCGGCTCCTGTGTGCTTATTGAACGATGATGCCCATACTTCGCGCTGTTCCCTCAATGACGCGCATGGCGGCCTCGAGGTCTTTCGTGTTGAGGTCCGGCATCTTCTTCTCCGCGATTTCGCGGACCTGTGCCTTGGTGATGGTGCCAACTTTGTTCTTGTTCGGCTCGCCACTGCCCTTCTCGATCTTCGCCTTCTCCAGAATCATGTTGGTGGCAGGGGACTGCTTCAGCTCGAAGGCGAAGCTGCGATCCGAGAAGACCTTGATGACGACGGGGATGACCTGTCCCATGCGGTCCTTCGTCTTCTCATTGAACCGCGTGCAGAAGTCATTGATATTGATGCCGGCCTGCCCGAGGACGGGCCCGAGAGGGGGGGCGGGGTTCGCCTGCCCGCCGCGTGCCTGCGCCTTGATGACTTTAACCACTTGCTTTGCCATAGCCGCGGTACTGTAGGGAGTCCCCCGGGGGACCGTCAATGAAAAAGGTGACTTCGGATGCTGCAGGAGCCCGGAGCCGGGAGGGGGGACTAGCGGGCGAGGGCCTCGATGAACGCGAAGATGACGTCCTTCTTCGCCTCACTCACGTGGAACTCGTAGAGGCGCTCGCGCACGCGCACGATGACGACGCGCTCCTCATTGATGGCAGGGTCGAAGAAGGTGAGGAAGTTCCTCGGGGGGCTGCCCTCGGGGCGCTGCACTTCGTCGAGGAGATCACGGACCTGCGGGGAGAAGGCGGAGTGCAGGGCTTCCTTGAGATTCAGGAGGTCACGCTTCACGAAGGGGCTCTCGATCCAGGCGATGAAGCCGGCGCGATCGCCGTTCACGAGGAGAATGCGCTGCTGGATCATTCCCTTCTCCTCCTCCGGCAGCACGCCGGCGATGAGACTCTTCTCGTTCGTGTCCTCGAAGGTGAGGCCGAGGCTCACGGCGGTCTCGAGGACGTTCGGTCCTGCCTGCTTTTTCACGCCGCCAGTGGGAGAGGGCTCCTCTGCGACAGGCGGGGTGGTCTCGGTGAATGGTGTTACGTCAGAGGGTGTCTCCTCCGCGGGTGGTGTCTCCGCAGGCAGAGGCGAGGATGGTTGCTCGGGAGGGGGAGACGGGATCTCTGCGGGCGGGACTTCCTCAGTGGGAGGGGGTTCCTCGCTCGGTGCGGAGGAGGATGCAGTATCGACCGGAGGCTGCTCCGCCACTTCCGTTGGCTCACTTACAGGGGACGTGAACGTCCCCCGTTCGACGAAGTACGCATCAGCGGCGCCCAGTCCCACGAGGTTGGTGAGCAGGCGGCCGGTGAGGAGGAAGGATCCTCGCTGCATGCTGCGGTGTTGGAGGCGATTGTACCCCATTTTCCCCGCCACTCCAGAATACTTCTCTGCGTTCCTGTGCTCTCTACTGACTCCTTTAAGGGAGGGGTGAGTTCGCGAGAGGGACACCGTAGGTGGCCCTTTCGCGCTTCACTTCTGCTACACTTCCGCCATGGCAATCGCGCGGACGAGAGATCGCGGGCAGCATGCAGTACAACCGACGAAGACGGCGCGTGAGAGCGATGCCTTCGAGCAGACGTTACGGCCGAAGACGATCGTGGAATATGTGGGACAGAGCGAGATCAAGGGGCATCTCCTCGTGTACATGGAGGCGGCGAAGAAGCGCAGTGAGCCCCTCGGGCACACGCTCCTCCACGGGCCGCCGGGGCTCGGCAAGACCACGCTCGCGCACATCGTCGCGCATGAGATGGGGGCGCAGATGCGCGTGACGAGCGGACCGGCCATCGAGAAGCCCGGCGACCTCGCCTCGCTCCTCACGAATTTGCAGGAGGGCGATGTCCTCTTCATCGATGAGATCCATCGCATGCGCCCCGTGATCGAGGAGGTGCTCTACAGTGCGATGGAGGATTACTGTCTCGACCTTGTCATCGGCAAGGGGCCCTCCGCGCGCTCGATGCGCCTGGAGCTCAAGCCCTTTACGCTCGTCGGCGCGACGACGAAGGCGGGGTCCGTGAGCGCGCCGCTGCGTGACCGCTTCATTCACAATTTAAAACTCTCCTTCTACACGCCCGCGGAGATGGAGCAGATCGTCCTCCGCTCCGCGCGGATTCTCGCCGTGGAGCTCGAGGAGGGCGTGGCGGATTCTCTCGGCGCATGCTGCCGCGCCACGCCGCGTATCGCGAACCGTCTCATCCGCGCCGTCCGTGACTTCGCGCAGGTGGACGGCGAGCGGTTCATCTCCCTCGCGCGCGTCCGCTCGACGCTCGAGGCGCTCGGAATCGATGAGCGCGGGCTCGATCGTACCGACCGCGCGATCCTGCAGGCGATCATCGGGAAGTTCGGCGGCGGGCCCGTGGGACTCTCCACTCTTGCAGCCGCGACGGCGGAAGAAGAGGAGACGCTCGAGGATGTGTACGAGCCTTATCTCCTCCAGCAGGGCTATCTCCAGCGCACGTCGAAGGGGCGGGTCGCCACACAGCTGGCGTTCAGTCTCCTTGGTATGGAGATGCCGGAGGTGGCACAGAAAAATCTCTTCGCCGCATGAGCCTCTCTCCGCAAGCCATCGGCATCGTGGTGGGTGGGCTCATTCCCGCATTTGTGTATGGTCTGAGCGCCGTTTCACAGAGAGGCAGTATCGGCATGGGGATCGGCATCGGCGTTTTCCTCATCGGAGCGGGATTGGCAGTAGTGCTGACAGGCGGTCTATTCCTCTTGTTCGTGCCTGACAGAGCATGGTCGGCGCGGTCTTTCCTTCTGGCGATGGCGACCGGGTGCGCGTGGGGGGTGGGTACGGGCCTGGTTTCCGTGGCGCTCGCCAAGTTCGGTGTCCCCATGGGAAAGCTCGTGCCGCTCTACAACATGAATTCGCTCATTGCGGTCTTGCTCATTCTCTGGATCTTCGCGGAGTGGCAGCAGGTGAAGTCCCTCCAGCTCCTCATCGGTTCCGTCCTGATTGTGATTGGGGGAACGCTCGTTGCGCGGGCGTGACGGTTTTTTCCCGCAGCCGCGAAGGGCTGCGGCTACGTGTTCATGAGTTCGTGAACAGCTTGTTGAATCTTCTCCGCGAAGTGCTTTCGTGAAAACTTGCGCGCCTGTCCCCGGCACGCTTCGGGGTCGAACTGTTCGCGCTTGAAGGCGCGCAGTATTCCCGCGAGTGACTCTGTCGTCGGTTCATCGAAGAACATCCCCGTCTCTCCTTCGACGATCGTCTCGAGCGGGCCGCCCGCGCGCAGGGCGATGGTGGGTGTCCCGCAGGCCATGGATTCGAGCGGGACGAGGCCGAAGTCCTCCTCGCCCGGGAGGAGGGTAGCCGCAGCCTCGGCGTAGAGCTTCTTCAGTTGTTCTTCCGTCTGGTAGCCGAGGAAGTGTACTGCTGGTCCGGCGAGCCGCTCGAGCCGCCGGCGGTCGGGTCCTTCCCCTGCGATCCGGAGCGGGAGCTTCGCGGCGTTGCAGGCGGCGATGGCGATGTCGATGCGCTTGTAGGGAACGAGGGTGGAGACGATCAGGGCGTAGGGCGTAGGGCGTAGGGCGTAGGGTGAGATATTTTCTGCGAGCCAAGAGTCATCAATGGGCGGATAGATCACCTTGCTCTCGCGCCGCCAGTAGAGATCGATTCTCCGTTGGACTTCTTTGGATGCGGCGATGAGCCGGTCCGGCCGGTCCGCCGCTTCCGCGTCCCACACGCGGAGGTCATGGAACGTCTTCTCGAGGTGCCATTGCTTCAACGATCCCAGGATGCCCCTTCCCGCGCGCTCCAGCACATCGTGTGTGCGGTCCCAGAGGTAGCGGGCGGGGGAATGCACGTAACAGAGGTGGCGCGGTTTTCCGTTCGTGATGATGCCGTGGGCGAAGGCGGAGGAGCTGGAGAGGACGAGGTCGAAGTCCGAGAAATCCCATGCCTCCACGGCGGCGGGAAAGTTCCTCAGGTAGAGGTGATGATTGAAGCGGAAGGGCGAAGGGAGGAGGGCGTAGGGCGTAGGGGAAAGGCGGTCCTGGAGTCCGCTCGTTCGGATGCGTTCTCGAGGGAACCAGTCGCCGAGCTTCTCCTCGTCATAGAGGAGCGTGTAGATGGGGGCTGCGGGGAACAGGTCTGCGAGAATACGGAGGACCCGCTCGGCCCCCCCGCGCATGGTCAGAAGTTCATGGACGAGAGCGACTTTCATCGCAGTCATTGTAGCGGTAATGCGTTGTATATGGTGGGTCAGGTGGGGATCGAACCCACGGCCAAAGGCTTAAAAGGCCTCTGCTCTACCACTGAGCTACTGACCCATGGCAGTGCATTGATTGTATGGAAACTTCGGGGAGAATTCATCTCCATTCTTTCCTGCGAATCTTGGGTCCATTCTTCAGTGGACTTCTTTCGGTAATTGGCGTCCAGTACGCCCTTCCTCTTCAGGGGATTTGGTAGAATGCAACTTAACCTTTTTTACTTCCTCCCTCCCTTCCTATGTGCGCATGCAGTAAAGGTCCTGTTGGCATGGTGGCCTGTATTCTCGTGCTGGTGGGCGCGCTCAACTGGGGCCTCGTCGGTCTCGGCGCCTTCCTGAACAAGAATCTCAATGTGGTGACCATGCTGGTCGGCACGTGGCCGCGCGTCGAGGCGATCGTGTACATCCTCGTCGGCTTGAGCGCGCTCCTCATGCTCGTCGAGTGGGTGAAGAAGTAGTCGTCTCCTGTGGTTGGGAAGGGGCTGGCATCCTGCCGGCCCTTTTTCGTTTTTCGGGAACTTGACGACGCCGATCGCTTTCTCCAAGCTGCTTTCCTTCCATGAAACTTGAATCGTCAACAGGAGCGGCTGAAGCTGGCAAAGCCGCATCTTCCCCCTGCGATTATTGCAGGCAGAGGTTGGTCCGTATTTCCGACTCAGTTCAACAGGTGATCGCACTCATCGGATGGTTCCTCCCTCCGGAGGTGCAGCATGATGCTGCGCAGCATATTGCGGGCATTCAGGACGAGATTCATAGGATCGATGTCTATGCGGGCGCACGCAGCAGGCCTTCCGCTTGTGATGGGCAATGCCACTGCGATGTCGCACTGTGATGCTAGAATCATCGTATGATCGATGCGCACTGTCATCTTGCCGACAAGCAATTCTCCTCAGACCTTGAGCGGGTGATTGTTCGATCGGGGGAGAAGGGGGTCACGCGGATGATCACCATTTCCGATTCGCTTCCGGAGAGCAGAAAGTGCCTTGAATTAGCCAATAAATTTGATCGGGTATTTTGTACAGTTGGGGTGCATCCGCACCACGCGCAGGACTGGAAAGCGACGGATGCAGCGGTGCTCACGGCGCTCATCCGGGAGTCTCCCAAGGTGCGGGCCATCGGGGAGATCGGACTCGACTATCACTACGACTTCTCGCCGCGGGACATCCAGCGGTCCGTCTTTCAGTCACAGCTTTTCCTCGCGCAGGAACTGAAGTTTCCGGTGGTGGTGCATTGCAGGGAGGCCATCACTGATGTCCACGCGGCATTGAAGGATATGGATCTGACGAAGGTTGTGCTGCACTGCTGCACGGAGCGATGGGAAGATGTGCAGGAGCTTGTCAAAAAGGGGATGCGGCTCGGCTTCACCGGCATTGCGACGTATTCCCATGCCGAGGAGATCCGCCGCGTGATCCGGGAGTGTCCCCTCGAGCAGATGATGGTGGAAACAGATGCGCCGTATCTGGCTCCCGTTCCCCATCGCGGCAAGCGCAATGAGCCGGCCTTCGTTTGGGAGGTGGCGCGACTCATTGGGGAGATTAAAGGTATACCGCTCGAGGAGGTCGAGCGCATGACGACGCAGAATACGGTGGCGTTCTTCGGGCTGCCTTCGTAAGATGGCGGTAGTGCGCCTGTAGCTCAATTGGATAGAGCGTCAGCCTCCGAAGCTGAAGGCTGTGGGTTCAAGTCCCGCCAGGCGCACCACAATGACTCCGTGAGATGTCGCATTTTTTTCTCTCATTGCTCCGTAGATCGCTCTATCAGTTTTGTGTATTGTGACTTCGCACTGTGCGGGATTAGTACAGTGGTAGTATGCAAGCTTCCCAAGCTTGAGACGCGGGTTCGATTCCCGTATCCCGCTCCAGAGAAGCGCGATTGCTTGCTTGCGTGACATCCTCACTCTCCGTAGGATTTCCCTGCCAAGCGGATGTAGCTCAGTTGGCTAGAGCGTCGCCTTGCCAAGGCGAAGGTCGCGGGTTCGAACCCCGTCATCCGCTCCATCCGGCTTCGTTCTGCCTATGGGCAGAACTATGCCGGGATGTCACTAAAGCCAAAAATTCGATGGAGAAGCCGGATGCCCCGGCGCAGTCGAACCGTGCGAGACGAAGCCGGGCTACGCTGTTTTCATGTACGTTGTCTATCTTCTGCGCTCCATTCCTCGACCTGAGCACATCTATGTTGGCATCACTAATGATGTTTATCGCAGACTCACCGAACACAATGCGGGGGAAAGCGTTCACACGAACAAGTATCGCCCATGGAAGCTCATGACATGTATCTCCTTCAATGATCGACAGAAAGCGGTGGCATTTGAGCGTTATCTAAAATCCCACTCAGGTCGGGCATTCGCGAAGCGACATCTTTGACGGTAATCGGCAATGCAACTAGCTATAATCTAGTGTATTCGAGGGCAGAAAGGGGAGCTGCGGGGAAAGGCGAAATGTGCTACAATACTTGGATGGTTTCTCGTTTCCTCAAACTCTTTGTGATGGCGGTGGCCGGAGGCACTTTTGCCCTCCTCTTCGCCGCGAGTGTCGGCGGGACATCGTGGCTGGCGCGGGTGGCGGCGGGGGAGCCAGCGACCGTCCGTGCGGCATCCTCCCCGACAGCGACACTCCTCGCGGACAAGCCGCAGAAGACGGAAGGGGGCATCGATCTCCTTGCTCCGCTTGGCAGTCAGGAGAATATCCCCGTGAGCGGCGGCTTCGGAACGTTCATCACCTACTTCAATGACGCGGGCATGTGGCTCATCAAGGTGGCTGTCGGTATCTGCGTCATCTGGGTGCTCCTCGGCGGGATTATGGTCATGATGTCGGGAAGCAATTCGGGACTCCGCTCGACGGGGATCACGCACATGAAGTGGTCCATCATGGGGATCGTCCTCCTCCTCTTCACCGGCTTCATCCTGCGCACGCTCAATTCCATGTTCTTCAAGTGAACAGGATTCTCTTCGCCCTCTGGCTCTTCCTCCTCTCCGCCTCGCAGGCGCTCGCGCAGGACCCGTGCGTGGGGGTGCCGGGCGGCTGCTCGCCGGAGAATTACCTTCCGCGGATCGTGCCGGTCGTCGGGCAGGTGCTCGTCGGGTTCGCTGCCGGCGGCGCGGTGCTCTTCGTCGTATTCGGCGGGTTCCAGATGATCATGAACTTCGGGTCGGATCCCACGAAGGGGAAGATGACCGTGGTGTACGCGCTCTGCGGCTTCGCCCTGGCGCTCTCATCTCAGGCCATTGTCACGTTCGTGAATTCGCGCGCCGCGCCGCTCGAGGGTGCCTCGGTGCCGCAGATCGAACTCATGGGCGCGATGGTGAGCGCCATGCTGAACGTCTTCAACGTTACCTTCGTGGTGATGGTGGTTTACGCGGGATTCCAGCTCATCATCAGCTACGGCAAGTCCAGCGACTTCGAGAAGGCGCAGACCATGCTCATCTGGGCGGTGGTCGGCGCACTCGTCGTGAATGCCGGACATGCCCTCGTGAATGCCGTCCTCGGTCTTGGCCTCTGATGCACACCCTCCTCTCCGTCATCGGCACGTTCCTCGTCGAGCAAGCCCACGCAGCGAATTCCGCATTCTGGGGGGACTACTGCAGCGCCTTCGGGACGTACTGCGGGGACGGCCGCTACTTCATCATTCACCTCTCGGACCGCATTGCGACGATGATCTTCGGCGTCATCGGCGGCGGCTCGGTGGCCGCGGTGATCTACGCCGGCGTGAAGCTCACCATCTCGGGGGAGCAGGGCAAGGAAGAGGCCAAGAAGATCGTTACCTACGCCCTCGCGGGCCTCGTCCTCGCCATCATGGGGAGTGCGATCGTGCGGTACGTGGAGTCGCTGGTGCAGGCGCTGGGGTGAGATTTTCTCTCCCCTTGGCGCAGGGGCAGGAGTAGGCTGGCACCGCTTTCTCATGACCAGGCGCCAGTACGTCACCACGGCCATTGATTACCCGAATGCCCCCAGGCCGCACATGGGGCAGGTGATGGAGAAGGTGATGGCGGACACCGTCGTCCGCTGGTTCCGCTTGCGCGGAGACGACGTGCGTTTCCAGATCGGGACGGATGAGCACGGCGTGAAGATCCAGCGGCGGGCGGAACAGGAGAAGGTGACGCCGCTCGAGCTCGTGAACCGGAACGTGCCGAACTTCATCAGCCTCTACGATCGTCTGGGGATCTCCTACGATCCGCCGTTCATCCGGACGACCGACCGGCAGCGGCACTGGCCGACGGTGCAGGCGCTCTGGGGGAAGCTGCAGGAGGCGGGCGCGCTCGAGAAGCGCACGTACACGGGACTCTACTGTCAGGGGTGCGAGCGCTTCATGACGAAGCGCGACCTCGTGGACGGCAAGTGCCCGGATCATCAGGCGGTGCCGGAGGAGGTGAGCGAGGAGAACTGGTTCTTCCTCCTCTCGAAGGAGGCGCAGTGGCTCAAGAAGCTCCTCACGCAGAAGAAGGACGGCTATGCCATCGTTCCGGCATCACGCGCGCAGGAGACCATGGCGCTCATTGAGCGCGGCTTGGAGGACGTCTCGTTCTCGCGGCCGACATCCAGCCTGCGCTGGGGCATCCCCGTGCCGGGCGACCCCGGACAGACGATGTACGTCTGGTGCGATGCGCTCACGAACTACATCTCGGGTCTCGGCTACTTCACGGATCATGCGCAAACGGAATGGTGGGACGAGGCGGAGGTCACGCATGTCATCGGCAAGGACATCGCGCGATTCCACGCCCTCATCTGGCCGGCCATGCTCAAGCACGCGGGGGTGCGCACGCCGGATCGCCTGCTCATCCACGGTTTCCTCACGAGCGAGGGGCAGAAGATGAGCAAGACGATCGGGAATGTCGTGTCGCCGGAGGAGGTCCTCGCGCACGTGAAGGAGAATCCCGATCCGCTCCGCTTCTACTTGAGCCATGAAATTCCCGTGGGCAATGACGGAGATTTCTCCTGGAAGCGGTTCGATGAACTCTATGACGCGAAGCTCCGGAATCAATTGGGCAATCTCTTGAACCGCGTCCTCGTGCTCCTCAAGAAGGACGGAGGGGACATGGCTGTGCCGGGGCAGGATTTCTTCGGGGGGAAGAATCCATGGGATGCCTACACTGCGGCCATGGACCGCTTCGAGTTCTCGGAGGCCCTCGTCATGGTCTTCACGCTGCTCAGTGGGGGGAACAAGTTCATTGACGACCAGCAGCCATGGAAGCTCGAAGCGAAAGCGCGGCAGGTCGTGCTCTCCACGCTGGCGGAGCTCCTGCGGCATTGTGCCCTCATGCTCCTGCCGTTCCTTCCCGGGACTGCCCAGGAAATGGCGCATCAACTGAACCTTCCCTCGGCAAAGAAAATGGCTGCGAAGGATTTCGTCCTTTCCTCTGCCTTGAAGCAGTGGAACGGGGAAAAAAGCTGGAAAACAGTCGGGGAACCGCGTATCCTTTTCCCGCCACTTTCCTAAAGAAAGGTGTGACGGAGTAGGAATGACGAAACGTCCATCGGTCCGGCCGAGTGTATCCGGAGAGGGAGTGTGCGCATTATTTCCTTCCCCTTCTTTGTATGTTCGATCCCATGGCAGATCTCGGCGGTCTTCCGCAGGAGGACGGCGATGCCGCCCCCGTCGGGCGCCCGCGCGCCGGCGGCAACGGCCAGTACGCGGATGAGATTCACTCCATCACCATCCACGCGCGCCAGCGGACCTTCTACATCGATCTGAAGCAGTCCGGCAACGGCAAGTTCTTCAAGATCTCGGAGAAGTCGCGCGGTGGCCGCAAGACCACGATCATGTTCGACTCCGAGGATCTGGATCAGTTCATCCAGGCTCTGCAGGAGATGAAGTCGAAGATTTAATTTTCTCTTCGTAACAGTGAATGCCCTCCCCATGGAGGGCATTTTTTTCGGAGGGGAAGTTTGAGCGGGAAACAAAAACAGCCTACAAAATCCCGGAAACGCGCCGATGTGGCGGCGATAGTGGAGGGGGTCATCGGCGCAGCGCTTTCTTTCGCCCTTTCTTTGCCGCGCTTGGCAAAGAAAGGGCAACACTCGTTCCGCTGGAGAAGCCCTGTGATTCCTTCTTTCTCTGTCTGCCCGACAGAGAAAGAAGCAAAGAGAGCGCACCGCGCGCCAAAGCCCGCTCCACCCGGCCCTGTGCCTCCTCGTCTGCTCCTCCAAGGCTTCGGAGCAGACTCGTCGGCAAAATGTCTGCGGACAGGGCCTCCCCCTTCACCCCCCGTGGCGCGCGGGGCCATCCCCCTTTTTTGAAGGGGCAGGTTCGTAGTATGTGCGCTATTTCTAGGAATCCTCTGGCAGGGCGTCGCCGTTGATTGCGGGGTTGGAGCGAATGAGGAGGAAGAGGATCTTCCCCGCCTCGGCGCGTGTGAGGAGCTGCCCCGGGCGGAAGGTTCCGTCCTCGTATCCCTCGATGAGCTGCTCCTCCACGGCGGTGTGCACGTAGGAGGCGAACCATGCCTCCTCGGGGACATCGGCGAAGGTGAGGGCCGTGCCACTTCCGGTTGCGGGGGACAGGCCTCCCGTGAGGAGGAGCATCTTCAATGCCTCCGCCCGGTTCACGTTCGCATCGGGGCGCACGGTTCCATCGGGGTATCCTTCGATGATGCCTTCCTGCAGGCCCGTGTAGATGACGCGTCGGCGGAGCGCCTGGTCCGCTGTTTCTCCGGAAGGAGGAGCGGAGGGGAGATCGGAGAATGTCTGCGTGGCACCGTCGAACGTTTCTCCGAGGGGGACGCAGTTGCCGAGGAGCGCGATCTTCAGGAATTCGAAGCGGGTCACGGCGCGGTCGGGCAGGAAGCGTTTCCTGCCGGTGCCGTATCCCTCGATGATCCGGTTGCCGGAGGGTTCGGCGCCGGTGCGGTGGAGCGGCTCGACGTACTCCCGCGCCCAGTGGCCGCTAAGGTCGGAGAAGGGGAGGGTGGGATCACTGGAGAAGAGGCAGGCATTCAGCGTCGGATCGCTGCCCTCCTGCACTTCGACGCCATCGGTCATTCCGTCCAAATCCGTATCGGCATTCGTGGGATCGGTGGAGAGGAGAAATTCATTGCTGTTCGTCAGCCCGTCGTTGTCATCATCCTGATTCGGATCGATCGGTTCCTCTCCGACCGCAGCGAGGCTCTCTGCGTACTCGTCGGGAATGCCATCGCCGTTGGCATCGGTCCGGTACCGGCTGTCGCGGGGGAAAGCATCGTCGGCATCGTTGAGTCCGTCTCTGTCCGTATCGGGGTTGGACGGGTTGGTGCCGTGCGCCGCCTCCTCGCCGTTGACGAGTCCGTCGTTATCCAGATCGTAGGTATAGTCATCCTTGCGGTCGAGCGGGTTCCGTCCCGCCTGTATCTCCGCGCCGTCCGCCTCGCCCCCGCCGTCCATATCGGCGTTGAACGGGTCCGTCTCGTTCGTGTCGACGACTCCGTTGCCATTGGCATCTTCCTGTGCATCGGTCAGTCCGTCACCATCGGAGTCAGGGGAGACGATCATTGCACCCGTCTGCCCGAAGCCGCGCAGGGGCGTGATCAGGAGGAGGCAGAGCGCGAGGATCGTGACGGTACGACGCATGAGGGCTCACAGTATGTTGTGGCGGAGGGCGGAGTGCACTTGAGATTTTGTTTCAGCGTGGTCTCGTGTGTCCGCGCATCCAAGCTGCTCCGCTCATGGGTTTGCCGCTCGGTGGCTGGAGCTCTGTGATGAAGAGCGTCGTGCCCTTTGCGCAGGAGAGCGGAAGGGTATCGGGCTTTTCCTTGAGGGAAGTCCTGAGGAGCTTCATGGTCATGCCCTGGATCGGGCACGTGACACCCGGCCATGGGTTCAGGGCACGTACTCTGCGGTCGATCTCCTCCGCGGTCATCCGCCCGGGGTCCGCCTCGCCGTCCCGGCGCGTGAGCTTGTTGCAGAGCGTGACGCTGCCCGTCTCCTGCGGGACCGGGTGCAGAGGATTCTTCAGCGTTCTGATGAGGAGAGATGCGCCTTTCTCCGCGAGCGTCTGCCGGAGCGAGGCATAGGTTTCCGTCGGGCGCAGGGGGAGGCGCTCCTGCGCGAGGATCGGTCCGGCATCGAGGGCCTCCGCCATCTGCTGAATGGTCACGCCGGTTTCGGCATCCCCCGCGAGGAGCGCGTGATGGATGGGGGAGGCGCCACGCCAGCGGGGGAGGAGAGAGGGATGGAGATTGACCGGAGCGATCCGGGGGAGTGCGAGGATTGCGGGGGAGAGGATTTGTCCGTAGGCGACCACGACGAGGAAGTCGAAGGGTGAGCTTTGAGCTTTGAGCTTTGAGCTTTGAGTATTGATGTCATCTGGTTGCCAGAGGGGGATTCCTTTCTGTTCTGCGAGAACTTTCACCGGTGATGGTGTCAGGGTGTGATGACGTCCCATGGGTTTATCCGGCTGGGTGATGACGAGTTTTACGGCGAAAGCCGGATCGGCGAGGAGGGCATGTAGGGACGGGACGGCGAAGTCCGGCGTGCCGCAGAAGACGACGGAGAGAGGATGATTCACGCACTCTAGTGTACACTTCAGAGCATGAAGAAGCGTCCCGCCATGATCGCCTCCGTCGTGCGCGGCGTTGTCGCGCGGGTTCTGCCACAGTGTCCGCCCACCTGTGGTATCGTTTCCCTCACGGAGATCGAGGTCTCGGCGGATTTCAGCTATGCCACGTGCTATGTGAGCGCGCTCGGGCACATTGAGGAGGCTATGTCCTTCCTGGAATCGCAGGCGAAGGGTCTGCAGAGCGCGCTCGGAGCGGAGCTCCAGATGTTCCGTGTGCCGAAGATCCGCTTCCGCGTCGATGAGCGGACGCAGCGGGGGATGCGCATCGATGCATTGTTGGAGGGATCGGAATAAGAGGAGAGGGGAGTGTGCAATCGAGTGCGCATTTATTTGCCAAATGACAGTCACTTTTCTTTGCAACTGAAAGGGGGTTGCCCGGGAGATTGCATTCGACCTACACTCCGCCCCTTATGGCCATTTCGACGCAGGATGCATTCCGGGCACGTGATCTTCTCTCTCCAGCGCGGCGCTTCGTCTGCATCTGCCACCGCAATCCGGACGGGGATGCCGTAGGCGCGCTTCTCGGCCTGGGGCTCCTCCTCGAGAGGCACTTCCCGGACACGCCGGTTTCCTTCCACTGCGTGGATGGGCACGTCCCGTCCATGTTCCACTTCCTCTCCGCAGCACTCCGCGTGCAGGGGCCGCCACTCCTCGCGGAAGGGGATCGGGCGATTTTCCTCGATTGTGCGGAGCCCAAGCTCACGGACATGCTGGATTCGCATCCCGCCCTCTTCGACGGGACCATTCCCACCCTGAATATCGATCACCATCCGGCGAATCCTCTCTTCGGCACTGTGAATCTCGTGGACCCGCAGGCGGCTTCCTCTTGCGAGATCGTCGCGGCCTTCGCCGATGCCGTCGCGTGGGACATCGATGGCGATATCGCGACATGTCTCCTCACGGGCGTCTACACCGATACGGGAGGGCTCCTCCACAGCAATACGTCCTCGACGGTCTACCGGACCGTCGCGCGGCTGCTGCGCGCGGGCGCGCGGCGGCAGGAGATCGTGCAGGCGGTCTTCCGCACGGCGAAACTCTCCACGTTGAAGCTCTGGGGGCGGGTGCTCGAGAAGATCGAGCTCACGGAGGAGGGCGGGGCGATCTCCGCGGTCCGCGAGGCGGATTTCCGCGCGACGGGAGCGGATCACTCGGAGCTCACGGGTGCCATCGACTACGTGAACGCCGTGCCGGGCATGCGTTTCTCCCTCATCCTCTCCGAGCGCGGGGACACGGTGAAAGGGTCACTCCGGACCCTCCGGGATGACGTGGATGTGGCAAAGATGGCCAGCACCTTCAGCGGTGGTGGGCATCGGAAGGCGGCGGGTTTCTCCCTGAAGGGTCACCTCAAGCCTGAGGTGCGCTGGAAGGTGGTGGAAGAGGAGGCTCCTCCTGCGTAGGAGGCTCCTCCTGCGGTGATGCGCTCATCACGGCGGCATCAGCGGCTGCCTGCGCGTCTGCGAGAGCTTGTGCCTCTGTTGCGTTTTCCCGTGCCTCCGTTGCTCTCTGTTCCGCACGGTCCTCTTTTACCTGCTCCATCTTCGCGAGTACCTCCTCCGGCTTCGTCGTGATGATGTCCTTCTCCTTATCGCTCGCGACCACCTGGATGGCGACGTGCTTGTTGCCCGCGAAGAAGAGCCCCTGCCCGATGTCGGAGTTGAGCAGAAGGTACTTCTCGCCTTCCGTGAGGTAGAAGAGCTTCTGGAGGTTGTCCACGGCGGAGGCAGATTGTTTCAGGAGGATCTGGAGTGCGGCATTCGTGATGATGGGCTTCCCGTAGGGCGAGTTCACGAAGTCCTCGATGTCCTGCGTGATGGTGGTGACGCCGAGGTAGTACTTGCGCGCGCGCTTGATGAGGCCATAGAGGAAGCGCGCGGAGTCCTCGTGCTGCATGAGGTTCCACGCCTCGTCGATGACGAGGAAGCGCCGCTTGAAGTCGGTGCGCACGCGGTTCCAGAGGAAGTTCAGGACGATGTACATCGCGATGGGCCGGAGCTGGTCCTCGAGGTCGCGGATCTGGAAAACGACCATCTGGTTATTGAGCTCCACGTTCGTCGGCTGGTCGAAGAGGCCGGCGTAGCTTCCCTCGGAGTACTTCTTCAGGGTCTGGGCCATGTTCTCGCCCCCTTCCGTCGTCATGAGCACGTCCACGAGATCGCCGAGGGTCGGCGGTTCCTTCGCTTCGGGGTGCTCCTCCTGCAGGGTGATGCCCTTGAGGGCGTACGTGTCGAGGATCGCCTTGTCGAGGATACCGTCCTCCGCCGGTGTGAGGGTGCCGAGCATGAGCTTGAAGAGCCCGTGCAGCGTGATGGCGGCGGCGCGGAGCACCTCGCCGGTGGCCGCCTCCTCGCCGCGGATGGCACGGGGGAGGTCGAAGGGGTTGATGCGGTTCGAGGTTTGCAGGGAGATGGGGATGAAGGTCCCGCCGACGGTCTTGCAGAGTTCCACGTACTCATTTTCCGGGTCGATGACGAAGACATCCGTCCCGAACATGAGCGCCCGGAGGATCTCGAGCTTCACGGTGAAGGATTTTCCGGCGCCGGAGGTGGCGAAGACTGTCGCATTGGCGTTCGGCAGGTCGAAGCGATCGAAGATGACGAGGCTGTCATTGTGGCGGTTGATGCCGTAGAGGATGCCGTGGTCGTCGGTGAGGTCGGGGCTCGAGAAGGGGAAGCTCGTTGCGAGCGGCGACGTGTTCATATTGCGGTTGATTTCGAGCTCGTCGACGCAGACCGGCAACGTGGAGATCCAACCGTGCTCCATCTGGAACATGGCGGGTTTCGTGAGGATGAGCTTCCCGCCGAGGATGGATTCGAGGTCCGTCTGCAACTTCTTGAGCTTCTCCGTGTCCTCCGCGTAGATGGTGATATACATCCCGAATTGGAAGAGTTTCTCCCGTCCGCGCGCAAGGAGGTCGCGGAGCTCTTCGGCATCCTGCAGGGCGGCTTCCAGTGCCGGGTCGCGGACGATGCCGCGTTGCTCGAGCATGCGGATACTGGAGCGCATCTCCGCCACTTTCTTCCGGAGCATCTTCATGATGACTTTGTTGCTCGCGGGGTAGATGAAGTGCGAGATTTCCATCTGCGCGTCGAAGTTCACCGTATCGGTGAGCCAGTTCGGGTAGATGTAGTTCGGCCAGTTGTAGGTGTAGAGCGTCCGCGCATGGAGGTCATTGAGAATGAGCTCATCGCGCTTCACTTCCATGCCGGCAGGGGCGATGAGGTCGAGGGTCTTCTGCAGTCCCTCCTCGTAATGTCGCAAGGCATCACGCTCCTCGGCGGTGAGTTCGCGGTCGTCCGTCTCCCCCCGTGCCCGCATGAGTTCCTCCTCCGTGAGCTGGACTCCGAGGAGCTCATCGATAGCAGTGAGCAGGAGGGCCCTCCTACTGGCACGGTTCGCCGGAGATGGCACGGCAGTCGATGCCATAAAATCCTTTTATTTTAGCAGAAATAGCCTTTTCCTGCAATATTCCACTTTCGTGTTCCGGGGCCGCATTTCCCCAGTATTCCTCTCTCAGAAGAGGCTATCGGTTGCACTGTTTTTCTCCTGTGTGCCGGAAGCCTTCGAGCCGAAGATGCCAAGATCCTCGAGGCCCGGAACATCCGTGATCTTGAGGCCGGAGAGGAGGATTTCGCGGTTCTCTTCAATGGCTTTCTGGCGCTCCTTCGCTGTTCCGACGAGGTCCTTGAGTCGGGAGAGGAGATCGTTGTTCTGCTTCTCCTTCGTCTCCGTCTCGGCGAGGGTACTCTCCGCTTCGCTGAGTTCCTTCTGCGTGCTCCCGGCGAGGGAATAATCCTTGTCCGCAAGCGCCTTGGAGATCGTTCGCTGGAGGTTCCGCACCGTCGTGCGTTGCGCGTCCCGCTCCTCCTTGAGAGTCGTTTTCAGTTCTGTCAGTGCCGTGACTTGCTCCTCTGCCTGCGTCGTGGCGTTCCCGAGCGCTTCCACGTAGCGGTTGAGTGTCTCCGCCCGGTCGCTGCTCCGGTTCAGTGTATCGATGAGGTTGATGCTGACGATGCTGCCGAGGCTCTCCAGGAGCGCATAGGCATCCTCAGTATTTGGCATTGTCTCCTCTGAGAGGCCGGAGAGGAGGGATTCGATTCCCTCGAGGGCGGAGCGGGTCGGAAGGAAGAGCCCCTGACTCAGGAAGACCGTCGAGAAGATCCCCAGTGGTGCACTGGGAAGCGATTGCCTTGTCTTCTCCATTCCGAAGAGGGCCGTTCCAACGGCAGCGGTCTTCGCTGCACTCGTGGGCTCTGCAGTTTCAGAGGGGGAAGCCGACTTCCCGCAGCTTCCAAGAACGAGCGTGCAGAGGAGGAGAAGAGCCCAGCGGTGTTTCACGAAGCCATTGTATCGGTTTTCATGCTGTAGAACAATGTTGCTCGCCGTTTCTCTGGTGTTCAGAAAATGAGAACAGGGTGGAAGAGGTTCTGAATATGCACACATTTTGTGTTCAAAACATGAAGAGTTTTTTTGAGCAAGATCAAATTTTGTTTTCAAGTAGTCAGTGTCAATTTGAGTGCTACATTTAGCGCTGCCTTCTGAGTATTACTTTTGTTCATAGTCGATTTTTTTGATAGGGAAGGAGGCTATTCATTTCACGTGATGCTCGAGCGACTTACAACACAGGTTCACTCACTCCTCAAGGAGCGCTACAAGCTCACGAACGTAGCGGTCGAATGGCGCAATCCCCCTCAGCAGGAGCAGGCGGATTTTGCGACGCCCGTCGCCCTGCAGGCGGCGAAAGCGGCTGGGGTCCCTCCGAAAGAGATTGCGCAGGCGCTTCTCTCCGTTCTGCAGGGGCTCCCTGATGTGGAGCGGGCGGAAGTCGCGGGGGTGGGGTACGTCAATGTGACGTTGCAACCTTCCGCCCTGCTGAAGCTCCTCCTCGGAACACAGGAGGCGCTCACGGCTCGGCCGATCAATGAAAAAGATCCGCCTGTGATCGTCGACTACTGCGGTCCCAATATCGCCAAGCCCCTCGGGGCGCATCATCTCGGTTCCCACATCATCGGGCAGGTGATCATCAACATTTACAAGCACAGAGGCGTGCGCACCATAGGGTGGACGTATCCCGGGGACTGGGGGACGCAGTTCGGGAAACTCGCGGTGGCCAACCGCCTATGGGGGAAGAAGAAGTCCGGCGCGTCCACCGTCGAAGAATTGCTCGCTCTCTACGTGCGCTTCCACAAAGAGGCGGAGAAGAAGCCGGCGCTGGAGGACGAGGCGCGCGAGGCCTTCGCGAAGCTGGAGGCGGGGGACAAGGAGCTGCGGGCCTTCTGGAAACACGTCGTCGACACCTCTTATGCCGCACTCGATGCGCTGTACGCGCGGCTGCACGTGCACCCCGACGTGGTGACGGGGGAGAGCTTCTACGAAGACAAGATGGCTCCTGTTTTGGAGGAGGGCGTCCGGAAGGGCGTGTTCACGGAGGGGGAGAAGGGGGCACTCATTGTCCAGTTTGCGGAGGACACGGGCCTCCCGCCGCTCCTCGTGCGGAAGTCGGACGGATCGACGCTCTATGCCACGCGAGATCTCGCGATGATCCGCTATCGCATCGATACCTATCATCCCTCCGCTCTCTACTACGTTGTCGACGTCGCGCAGAGTCTCCATTTCAAGCAGCTCCTCGCGACGTGCCGCTTGCTCGGGTGGGACATGCCGGAGTTCGAGCACACCGTCTTCGGGCGGATGCGCTTCGCGGATGCCTCGATGAGCACGAGGAAGGGCACGTCCATTCGCATGGAACAGCTCTTCGATGAAGCGGTACGGCGGGCGGCAGCCATCATCGCGGAGAGGAAAGACACAATCCTGACGGACGATCCCGCGGGACTCGCCGAGATGATGGGGACCGGCGCGATCGCGTACGGCATCCTCAGCCAGAACCGGAAGATGGACATCATCTTCGACTGGGATCGGATGCTCAGCTTCGAAGGCAACAGTGCGCCGTATCTGCAGTACACACATGCCCGTGCCCGGTCGGTCCTCCGCAAGGCTGGCGGGGCACCCGGCGCGCTCCCCACGTCGTCCGCAGGGATGACCCCGCATGAGCGCGCCCTCGTCCATGCGCTCCTCGCGTTCCCGGGCGTCCTCGAGGAGGCCTGCGTGCACCGCATGCCGCACACACTCACCAATCACCTCTACACGCTCTGCCAGGTCTTCAACGCGTTCTATAACGCAGAGCCTATCCTGAAAGCGGAGGAGTCCATTCGCTCGCTCCGTCTCTCCCTCACGGCCCTCACCGCCCGCGTGCTCCAGACCGGCGCGGGGCTCCTCACGCTCCGCGTGCCTGAGCGCATGTGACGGTTTTTTTCTTTCTCCTTTCCCATTCTTCCCATGGTGCCCCGTCGTTACCATCCTGTCCGGCGCTCTCCCCTCGCTTCCGTGCGTCCGCTCATCGCTTTCCTCCTCATTGCCTCGTTCGGCATCCTCTTCGCAGGGTGCGGCGGCACGCCGGAGAAGCCGAAGGTGGAGGAATTCACCTTCACGGCGGAGGATGTCGCGCGCTTCCGCGAGCTCGCGGGGAAGAATGAGAGCGGTTCCGGCGTCCTCCGGACGGGGAGCGGCGCGCCGCACCTCGAGGGCGTGACCGGTGCCACCTCGAGCGAGCTGCCGGTCCTCGATCTCTCGAAGGTAAGCATGTTCGAGGCCATCCGGTCCGGGCCCGGAGCCACGGGGAAGGATGTCTACCGCGTCACGAATGAGTTCCTGAATGTCCGCACGTCTCCAAGTGTCACCGCAGGGCAGGTGGCGCGGTTGGAGCGCGGCGAGGTGCTCACGGTCATCGAATTTACCGATGCGGCGTGGGCGAAGGTGCGTCTCGCGGACAATCGTGAGGGATTCGTCGCCCAGCGGTACGTCTCCAAGCTCACATCGGAAGATCGCCTTGCGCAGGAGAAGAAGACGTTCGACGGCCTCTACTTCGTGAACTTCGGATTCGTGAACGTCCGCAAGGAACCGGACGCGGAGAGTGAGAAGCTCGGGGAGATACCCGGGCAGGCATTCGTTCGCCCCATTACGAAGGACCAGAACTGGGCGAAGGTCTCCTTTCAGGGGAAGGACGGCTACGTGGCGGCGAAGTACCTGTCACCGTTCCTGCCGAACTTCCTCGTACGGCAGGAGGAGTTCACGCTGCCCATGCTCCACTATCGCCTCTCGCAAGACGGCGCGCTGGCAGCCATGACGCGGCATGTGCTCACTCTGAAGCAGAATGGCGTGAAGATCATCACGCTGCGCTCGTTTTACGATCTCCTCCTCAAGCAGGAGGAACGGGATGCGCGCGTCGATCCGAAGACCGTCGTCCTCCTCGTCTCCGATCTCACGGCGCAGAACGTGGGGGAGGCCTCCGATGCGCTGCGCGCCCTCGGCGTCTCCGCGACCTTCTTCATCCAGACGAAGCAGCTCGGACTCGATGGCATTACGGAGAAGATGGTCCTTAATCTCCTCGCGAACGGGATGGATCTCGAATCCGGGGGGCATACCGGAGACGATCTCCGTTCCCTCACGAACGCGCAGGTGGAACTGGAGCTCGCCCAGAGCCGCCAGCTGCTCGAGGAGTACACGAAGCGGACGGTGGTGGCCGTCGGGTATCCGGAGGGTGGCGTGAACGAGCGCGTCGCGAAGTACGCGGCGGATACCGGCTACCTGCTCGGCGTGGCCACGGCTCCCGATCGCACGTTCCGTCGCGAGGATCTCCTCCGGCTTCCGAGCTTCGTCCTGTCACCGACTGCAACCGATGATGAAGTCCTGAAAATAGCCGTCGGGCCGTGATCACGGCTTCAGGTACTTGTTCAGCTCCTGCATCAGGTTCCCCGTGTTCTGCTGGGTGATGCGGGCGGCCTGCTCTGCTGCCTGCTCGGTGATCTTCTTCAGGATCACATCGCTGTACTTGAAGGTGTACCAGATGGAAGCGACGATGATGACGAGATAGGCGATGTGCAGGAGGCTCCGGAGGAAGCCGCCGATCGTCCGCCACCGGTCGCGATTATCGAGATGCCGGAGGTGCTCGATGATCAGGTCGAGTTTTTCGTCGGTGGTGGTGGCAGGCTGTTGCTTGGCCATGGGGAGGGGGGAGCATTAGAACCCGCGGCGCCACTTGCGGAGCAGTTCGAAGGCGCGGGTGAGATAGTACCGCTTCGAGAGCGGGAGGTCTATGCAGTGTTGCAGCTCGAGCAGGGTGCCGCCGAAGCCCGTCTTGAAGAGCGTCACGCCGGCAAAAGGATGCTGGCGCACTCCCTCGGGGGCGATACCCCAGAAGTTATAGACGTGATCGCCGCGCCGGAGCGCGTCGCGGATCGCCGTCCACTGGAGGAGGTAGCTCGCGGGGATCTTCGCGAACTTGGAGGCGCTGGCTCCGTGGTGGTAGCTGGTCTCTCCGCCCACATGCATGTGGATGGATGCCGCAGCGATTTCCCCCTGATAGCGCGCAAGGTACACGGAGCATTCGCCGCGCGGGGCGAAGCGCGTGACCTGCGAGCGGAAGAAGGCATTCGTGTAGGGGGTGAAGTGGTGCCGCTTTCGCGTCTCCTCGTGCAGGGCGATGAATGCTTCGACGTCCTTCACGGGATCGGGGGACGCCACGATCTCCACGCCCTCCTTCTCGGCGCGCCGGATGAGGTTCCGCGTGGTCTTGCGCATGGCGGAGAAGAGCGCCTCCTCGCTGACCGCCTGTTTTGCCGGGGAACGATCCCCCGACTGCCAGGGGTCCGGCGTCACGAGGGGGAGGTACCATACATGTTCCGCGAGAAGATGAAGGGGAGAAGGGACAGCGTGGGGGAGAGGGCGTAGGGCGTAGGGCGTAGGGAGCTTCGGCCAGAAGGGGCTCATGCGGATGAAGGAGCAGCGGTGCTGCCTCCCGATGCGGATGAGTTCGTTCAGCAAAGTTTCGAGAACCTGATTCCTCATTCCTGATTCCTGATTCCTCATCACCGGGCCATACGGGATGGAGAGATGCTTTCCCCTTCGCGCATCCACGAGGATCGCCTGACAGGTCGCGACGATGTCCGTTCCCTCGCGGACTTCCACCCGGATGGGCTCCTGTCCCGTGTCACGGTAGACCTCCCCCATGGTCCAGCTCTGAAGGAAGGGGCGGAATGCTTGCGAGGCGAGGAAGGCATCCCATGCGGCCGGGTTTTGCGCTTGGAAAATATCCATTTATGGCTGACAGCTTACAGCTTCTGTCCCCATCAGGGGAGAAAGTGCCGCTATCAGCGTGCGTGCCTGTTCCATGGTCATCGTCGGATGCGTGGGGAGCGAGAGAATCTTCTTGCAGGCGGCTTCCGCCGTCGGGTCAGCGCCGGGGACGTAGTTCGTGGGGTCGAGGTCGACGGAGGGCGGGCAGATGACGCAGCCCGTCCAGCCGTCGTCGAGGTGGATGTTCCGCTTCCTGAGCTCATGGCGGATGCCGTCGGCGTTTCTCGTGAAGAGCGGGAGCTTCTGGAGGGGCAGCACGGGGGTGATGGCGGCGGGGATGGACCAGGAACGGTTCTTCCCTTCCTCGAGGTAGAACGCGGTGAGCATGCGGCGGTGATCGTTGATCTTTTTGAGCTTCCTGAATGATGCGAGGGCGAGCGCGGCGCAGGCATTCGGGAGCTTCCGGAGGATCGGGGACATGCGCCCCTCCTTCTCGTCTTTTTGCAGGATGGGGAGGAGGAGTGCGAGCGCGCGGCCGAGCCGCAGGAGCGCCTTACCGATCCCCAGGCCATAGAGCGGACGTGCGACGGCGTAGAAGAGCGGGTAGAGGAGGAGACGACCCGTGACGGAGAGCGGGAGATCCTCCGCACGTTCCTCCTCCTGGCGGAGTGCGTCGGCCAGTGCGGGGTCCTTCACGAGCATTGCCCCACCTGCGATACCAGAAATTGCCTTGTCCCGTCCGAAGCTCAGGAGGATGGCGTCACCAACCTTTCCAATGTCCGCGGGACTGGCGGTATCCGGGATGACGTGCGCGCAATCCTCAATGAGGAGGAGGCTGTGGCGGTCACAGAGATCGCGCAGGGCGCGCAGGGGCGCGGGGATGCCGAAGGTATGCTGGCAGAGCACGGCCTTGGTGCGATGCGTGATGAGGCGCTCCACGGAGGAGACATCCATGCTCAGGGTGTCCTGCTCGATATCCGCGTAGAGCGGAACGCCATTCGCCGCTTGGATCGCATTCGGGACGACGACGCAGGTGTAGGCCTGCACGATCACCTCGGAGCCGCTCGGGAAATGGAGCGACCGGAGGAGCGCGACCAGCGCTTCACGTCCGTTGCCGAAGAGGAACGGCTCTGCCTGCAGGTGTCCCCGGAGTGCCTGCCGGAGTTCCTCACGGCTCTCCCCGTGCATCCACTTCCACGGCCGGAGGAGGAGGCCGAGCGTGCGCAGGCAGAAGGCCGCGTCCACATGGGGGCCGAAGGTGTGGTGGATGGGACGGAGCATCGGAACGAAATTAAGAGCGGGGGAGGAGGCGGCGGACCAGTTCCTCGGGAATCCGTCCCACGCAGATGAGCAGCGCGGAGGGTGAGACGGACTTCGTGGTCTTCGTGAAGGATTCTACCGCGGTCCCGAGGCCCCGCTCGAAAGCGCGTGCGTGGCGGCGATGTGTGAAGATCACGCGGTCGAAGACGCCACTTGCCTCGATGCCGAGCTCCGTATGGATGCGGTCCTCCGCCTCGCCGAGCTCGATCAGGCCACTCGTGAAGAGTACTTTCTCCTCCGCGGGCTGCGCCTTCGCCCAGCCGATCGCTGCCTTGAAGCTCACGGGGCTCGCGTTGTGAGTGTCGTCGAGGAGCGTGAGGGCGCGGATGGTGCGCACGGAGAAGGTGTGTTCCGGCGGGCGGAACGTCGCGAGCCGCTTGATGCTCTCCTTCCTCTTCAGGCCCAGCACCTCCGCCGCCGCGAGGGCGAGGAGCACGTTCGTCACGTTGTGCGTCCCGTGGAGCGGCAGCGTGCAATAATCATCCCCGAGTCGGAAGCGGACGCCCGTTCCCGTCTCCTCGATCTCCATCGCCTCGAGATCCCCGCCGCCGCCCGTGCTCACGGTGAGGGTCGGACTATGGGCGTGCTCGCCGAGCGCGTCCGCGAGGGGGCTGTCGCCGTTGAGGATCGCGAGGCCGTCCTGCGGGAGGGCATCGAAGAGCTCCGCCTTCGTCTCGAGGAGGGCCTGCTGCGAGCCGAAGAGCCCCATGTGCTGCGTGCCGATGAACGTGATGATGCCGATGGTGGGTTGTGTGATGCGGCAGAGGAGCGCGATCTCTCCGCGGCGGTAGGCGCCCATCTCCACAATGAGGATCTTCGGGGGGGTGGGGGAGCTCAGTTCCTTCGTGAGCCATTGCGCCACGCCCATCTCGGTATTCACGTAGGCGGGGGTCGCATGGGCCTTCTGTTCTCTGAGGAGATGGAGGAGGAGCTCCTTCGTCGTCGTCTTGCCCACGCTTCCCGTGATGCCGATGACGACGAGGTCGGGGTGCGCGCGTCGGAGGGACATCGCGCGTGCCATGACGCGGTGCTTGAGGAAGTGATCGAGCGGAAGGAAGACGAGCCACGAGAGGGCGAGGGCGAGCGGTTGCAGGAGCGGGAGCAGCGCGAGGGCGGGACTCTGCGGGAACAGGAGGCTCACGGCGAGGCCCGCGAGCAGCGTGAGGAGGAAGGCACCGCTCACGAGTGCGAGGGTCTTCAGCGTCCAGAGGGGGCAGGGCTGCCGGTCGAGGGCGATCTGGAGGACGGTGAGGAGAGCGAGTGCCGTGAGTGCCGTGAGGGTCCACAGGTCCGCCGGCATCCAGCGGAGGAGGAGCGGCGGCAGGAGGAGCAGGAGGAGGAGCGGCCGCACGGCGCCGCAGAGCTGGTGGCAGGGGCCCTCGCTGCGGAGGTGCTCGCGCAGGCGGTCGACTCTCCATTCCTTGATCTGCCACAGGTGGGCGAAGGTGAGGAGGGGGGAGAGCGAAGCCGTGAGGGTGAGGAGCAGGGCGAGGGGGGTCATGCGGCGGGGAGGTGGGAGCGGATGACCTCCGCGATCTCGAGGGCACGGTCGCGATGGACGCGGTGCCCCGTGCCGGCGAAGGTGTGGAGCACGCTCCCGGGGATTGCGCTGTGCATGATCCTGCCATCCCGCAGGGGGGTCATGGTGTCCTTCTCACCCCAGAAGAGATCCGTGGGGACGGTGATCTCCTTCAGGAGCGGCGTGAGATCCTCCTCCACCACCTTCACGAGGGTCTGCTGCATGACGGGAGAGGCGCGCTCGTAGTCGTGGGTGCGGAGCACTTTGTAGAGCACGCTCCGCGCGGTGGGCTGGAGCTTGTCGATGAGGGGGAGCGAGAGGATCTTCTTCCCGCCCAGGGCGAGTGCCTGCCCGAGTGCGCGCTTGAGGGAGGGGCGCCGGATGCCGGCGGCCGCGCAGAGGAAGAGGTGCTCGACGGGGAGAGTTTTGCGCGCGGCGAGGACGAGGGCGATGCGCCCGCCATGGGAATGCCCGAGGAGGTGGAGAGGGCGTAGGGCGTAGGGCGTAGGGCGTAGGGTTTCTTGAAACCACTCTTCCACCCAGTCGGCATAATCATGGACGTTCCAAGGCTCCTTCGGTTCCGGCTCGGCGCCGAAGCCCGGGAGATCGGGTGTCAGGATCTCCACATTCTCCCCCTCGAGGATCGCCCGGAGCTCCGCGAAGGATTCCTTCGACCCCCCCCACCCGTGGAGACAGAGCAGCACGTACTTCATGATGCGGTGATTATGCCTGAAAAGGGCAGGGATGTGCGTCGTTTCATGCCTTTTCCTTCACGGAGAGGTTTTCGCAAAATCTCTAATTTCCGGAGATTCTTAGACAGATTGTTGCCAAAGGGTACAATGAAAGATCTCCTTTTCCCCTTCATCCATGAAAACCATCCTCTCGGTATTCATCGGAATCACTCTCGCATTTTTGGGGGTCTCCTCCGTCGCCCTCGCGCGGTTCCCCGTTGAGTTCGAATTGCAGAGAAGGGACGCGCAGCTCTACTTGATGACGAGGCCTGTTCCTGCAGCCGAGGCGCCCGAAGGATGGCCGAGCTGGATCGGGTGGTGGGGCACTGCCACGAACGCGTCGGATGCCGGCACGGGCACATCCACGTCGGTGCAGAAGATCGGAGGCACATGGGAGGACGGATGGCCGAGCTGGATCGGCCGGCTCGATCGCTAGAGGAACGTCCCGGGATTTTCTTCCGCTTGCAGCGGAGCTTTGGTACCCTTTGCTCGGCTGCTTGCTCAGGGCGTCGATGCGGATTGGAGTAATGCAGCACGTTGTTCTTTCATGCTTCGTGCCACGGTAGCTCAGTTGCCTAGCCTCGCGCACGCGAGGCGTGGTAAAAAAAGAGCGGCTCGATCCTCGATCTTTTCTGCAATTATCTCGACGCATGCCACG
>JAQUNQ010000001.1 GCA_028717505.1 Candidatus Peribacteraceae bacterium | reverse complement strand
TCCACAAGCTCGCGGAGGAGGCAAAGGTCTCCGTCCGCCAGCAGCGGCAGGTGGTGCTGGACAAGATCAAGGCGGAGGAGAAGGACGAGGACGCCCGCTTTCCGCAGCAGGAGGAGCTTCAGAAGCTCGTGGACAAGGCGGACGTTGCGATTGAGGAGACGAAGAAGAAGAAAGAACCGGAAGTCATGACGGTCTAAGCGTGGCAGAAAAACCTGTAATCTTTCTAAAGAGAGGATTTGACGAAAACACTTTTTAGTATATTATTTTGGTATGGATGAAAAGTTGCATGCGCTCTTCGAGCATGTGTATGAGACTCGATATCACCCTGTCGAAACTTCTCTCCAACAACTATTCACCGGCGTACCGACATTGGGGTGGAGGATGTATGACGGCGAAACCTTTTTCTCTGTTCTCAGAGTCAGGCAAGCGATAGTTGATCGCTCCCTTGCAGAGCATTGCACTGATCCAAAATTGGATGTGCCCACAAATTGTCCTCCCAGTGATGAAGTGGCAGGGCTGCTCCAAGGGACTTGGGAAGCCGCACGTTCGCAGGAACTGCTTCAAAGAGAGGCGCAGATTCGAGGGAGAGTCGGTGAGATTTTGAAATTATATTTGTCTGAGCGGAAAGGAAGGAGCGCGATTATTCCTGAATTGCGACAGCTTTCCACAGAATTCTCCGCCGTCATTCTCGAACTCGCGGGAATAGACAGAAGTCGTCAATGGACGTTCAAGCTCCCTGACAACGACACGCGAGAGACCCCCCACTGAGAATTTCTGGTGCGAGTTTGCGGATGAATAGTGTGGAGAGAGAGGGAAAGAAGCTGATACAATAGCTGTGTGCAGCAGCCCCGCATCGCCATCATTTCTTTTCCCGGCAACAACTGTGAAGTGGAATCTCTCCGTGCGGTGAAGCGCGCGGGGATGGAGGCGGTCTTCTTCAAGTGGAATGACGCGCGGGAACAGCTCGCGGACGTGAACGGCTACTTCCTGCCGGGCGGCTTCAGCTACGAGGATCGCGGCAGGTCGGGCATGGTCGCCGCGCGCGATCCGCTCTTCGCTTTTCTCCACGAGGAGGCGGAGCGGGGCAAGGTGATCATCGGGAACTGCAACGGGGCGCAGATGCTCGTGGAGAGTGGGCTCATTCCACTCGATCGGGGGCTCAAGATGAGCCTTGCGCGCAATGCCATCAAAGGCGGGGCGGTTGGCTTCATCAATGAGTGGGTATGGATCACTCCCACCTGCACGCGGGAGCGCTGCGCCACGTCGGATTGGGAGGGCACCATGCACCTGCCCATCGCGCACGGAGAGGGGAGGTTCATGACGAAGGACAAGGATCTTTGGAAGCATCTGAAGGAGAACGGGCAGATGGCCTTCTCCTACTGCGATACGCAGGGGAAGGTGGCGGCGGATGATCCCGTCGTGACACCGAATGGCTCGACCTTCGCCATTGCCGGCCTCTGCAATCCGGCCGGGAACGTCGTCGCGCTCATGCCGCACCCCGAGCGGACGCCGAATGGCGACCCGTACTTTGCTTCGATGAAGCGGTGGATCGAGGGGAAGAAGGCGGCGGGGCAACGGGGCGGCAAGGTCGCCGGGCAGAGGGGAGGGGAGTGGAAGATTGCTGCAAGGAAGCAGCGGCCCGTGGAGATCTTCGTCGGGACCATCATCACGAATAACGAGGAACGGACGGTGGAGCAAGCCGCTCACCGTCTGGTGCCGGGCCTGAAGCTCACGCAGCTCAAGTACCTGTCTCCCGGGAAGAAATCGCCCGAGAGCATCCTCACACACCTCGCGCTCTTCAATCCGAACAAGGAGACGGCCATCGTGCAGAAGGGTGGCGCGTTCTTCCGGTGGGAGAGTGCGGAGAAGAAGCTCGTCGCGCTCGACCGTTCCCCGCTGCAGAATGCCGTGACACTCCTTCGACGCGATGAGCCGGATACCGGTGCCGGCGCGCTGGGGCAGGGGAGCGAGACAGGCATCTGCTACCTCTGCCGAGGCATGAGCGAGAAGGAACTCCTCCGTCCGGAAGTGCTGGAAATTTTTGCAAATCCGCACGCGAGCACGCTCGAACGGATATCGTGAGAGGGGGTCAAAACTCCATCTCATATTCAATTTGTCCTGAAGACCACTTTTCGTCGACGAATCGGCGCGTCTCCCGGAAGCCCACGGATTCGTAATTTTTCTGCGCGGCGGTGAAAAAGGGGTGCTCTCCCGTCGAGACGCGCACTTTTTTGATCCCCAGCGACTGCATGCGCCTGAGGATTTCCTGGAGCTGCAATTTTCCGTACCCCTTCCCGCGGGCGGACGGCAGGAGGACATTGTGCCCGATGAGGCCGAGTGCGGGCCGCTGGCGGGGGTCGAAAGAGCCGAGTCCGATGGGCAGCCCGTCTTCCTCCGTGACGAACGTGCAGCGGGCGACTTCCGGATGGGTGGCGACTTCATGGTCGAAATCCTCGAATATCTTCATGAGTTTCCTCCACTCCTTTTCCGTCATCTGGGGCTGCATGCTCGTATAACTTTCCTTGAGCAGGCGCTCGATGGTGCCGGGAACGAAGTTTGCGGGAGGCGAAAAGACGGGCACCGCTGTATTCTACTCCGCGCATGACCTGGAAGATCCTTCTCCTCGCGCACAATATCCGCTCCCTCTGGAATGTGGGGTCGCTCTTCCGCACGTCCGATGCGTTCGCAGTGGAGAAGCTCTATCTGACGGGCTACACGGCCGCGCCTCCGCGGCGCGAACTCAGCAAGACGGCACTCGGAGCGGAGACGTCCGTGCCGTGGGAGCAGTGCCCCGACCCGGCGAAGGTCATCGCGAGGCTGCAGAAGCAGGGGTGGACCATCGTGGCGCTGGAGCAGGCGAAGAAGGCGGTCAATCTCACGAAGTATCAGCCGTCGTCCAAGGTGTGTCTGATCGTGGGGCATGAAGTGCTGGGGGTCCCGAAGGAGCTCCTCAGGCTCTGCGATGACATCGTGCACATTCCGATGCACGGGAGGAAGGAGTCGCTCAACGTCGCCGTGGCCGCGGGGATCGCCCTCCATCACTTACGAAGAAGCCACTAGCGGCGCATCACTCAAAAACAAATTCCAACAAATTATTGAGTCTCACATCTGCAGATGAGAGGTCTTGATCTTTTATATGTTGAACGCCGACACAAAACATGCCTGCATTCTTTGCGGCTTGTACACCCCAACGTGTGTCTTCAAATACGAGACAGTTTTGAGGGGGTGCATTCAGGAGTTTGGCTGCAAGGAGATATCCCTCCGGGTCGGGTTTTCTTCGTTGCAATTCCTTGCAACTCACGACAGTTGTGAAGAGATCAGTAATCTCCAACTTCTTCAAAATTATCCCGATTTCTTTGCGTGAGGAACCGCTTACCAAGCCCAGAGGTAAACGGGTTTTTTTGAGCATTAAGATGAAGTCGTTTGCTCCTGGCATAAAACGTGCTTCTGCACGGAGACGCCGGTGATATTCGTGTGCTTGTCTCTTCCTTGCCTCGTCAGCGGAATACTGAAGGTTATGTGACGCAAATACTTTCAAAAAGAAATCTTCCGTGCTCAGCCCCATGTTTTGCAGCACTTCTTCCTTTGAAACGGCAATATTGTAGTAATTTTTGCAGGTGGTGATTAATACATCGCCAAAAAGCGTTTCCGTATCCGACAATGTTCCATCCAAATCACAGATGATGGCCCGAAAGTCTTGCGTATGGAGTGATAACACATTTGCGGAGGAAATTACTTCTTCAGCACGGAGATTTTTCCGCCCTTCTCGTCCACAGTGACCGTGTCGCTGTCCCGGACCTTTCCCTCGACGATCTGGAGGGAGAGCTCATCGAGAATGGTGTTCTGGATGAGGCGCTTGAGGGGCCGCGCGCCGTACACGGGGTCGTAGCCCGAAGAGGCGAGGTGCTCGAGGGCTTTCGGCTTCACGTCGAGCGCGATGCCCTTCGCCTGCAGTCGGGCGGAGACGCGCGCGATCTGCAGTTTCGTGATCTCCTTCATCTGCTCACGGGTGAGTGCATGGAAGACGATGATGTCGTCCACGCGGTTCAGGAATTCCGGCCGGAAGAATTCCCTCAGGATCTTCTGGATGGCGCCCTCCGGCGAGAAGACGGCCTTCAGGATCTCTCCGTTCTCCTTGCGGTCGCCGCCCTCCTCCGCGAACTTGGCCAGGTAATCGCTCCCAAGGTTCGAGGTCATGATGATCACGGCATTCTTGAAGTTCACTGTGCGGCCCTTGGAGTCCGTGAGCCGGCCGTCATCGAGGACCTGCAGGAGGATATTGAAGACTTCGGGATGTGCCTTCTCGATCTCATCGAGGAGCACGATGGTGTAGGGGTGGCGCCGCACGGCTTCCGTGAGCTGCCCGCCCTCCTCGTAGCCCACGTAGCCCGGAGGGGAGCCCACGAGGCGGGCGACCGAATGCTTCTCCTGGTACTCCGACATGTCGATGCGCGTGATCTGGTTCTCGTCATTGAAGAGCTCCTGCGCGAGGGCCTTCGCGAGCTCTGTTTTTCCGACTCCCGTCGGTCCGAGGAAGATGAAGGAGCCGATGGGGCGATTCTCCTCCTGAATGCCGGCGCGGCTCCTGCGGATGGCGTTACTGACCGCCTTGATGGCCTGCTCCTGCCCCACGACGCGCTCGGCGATGCGCTTCTCCATCTGTGCGAGTTTCACCGTCTCCTCCGTGAGCATCTTCGCCACGGGAATCCCCGTCCAGCGGGACACCACGCGCGCGATGTCCTCGGCGGTCACCTCCTCCTTGAGGATGGGGTTCTCCTTCTGGATCTTCGCGAGATCGGCCTTGGCCTTCGCGATCCTCTTCTCGAGCTCCGGGATTCTCCCGTAGCGGATCTCCGCCACCTTCTGGAGCTCGCCGCGCCGCTCGGCTTGCGCGCTCTCCTCGCGGAGCCCATCGATCTGCTTCCCGGACTCCTTGATGACGTCGATCACCTTCTTCTCGTTCTCCCAGCGCGCGGTGAGGGCCTTTTGCTCCTCTTTGAGCTCCGAGAGCTCCTTCTCGATCTCCTTCAGGCGCTTCCGGGAAGCGTCGTCCTTCTCCTTCTTCAGCGCCTCGCGCTCCACGGTGAGCTGCAGGATCTGGCGGTCGAGGCGGTCGAGCTCCGTCGGCTTGCTGTCGAGCTCGATCCGGAGGACGGAGGCTGCTTCATCCATCACATCGATCGCCTTGTCGGGCAGGAAGCGGTCCGCGATATAGCGGTCGGCGAGTGTGACGGCCGCCACGACGGCGTTGTCTTGGATGCGCACGCCGTGGTGGACCTCGTACTTCTCCTTGATGCCGCGGAGGATGGAGATGGCGTCCTTGAGGGAGGGCGGCTCCACCATGACCGGCTGGAAGCGCCGCTCGAGGGCCGCGTCCTTCTCCACGTACTTGCGGTATTCCTTGAGGGTCGTGGCCCCGATGGTGCGGAGCTTCCCGCGCGCGAGCGCCGGCTTGAGGAGGTTCCCCGCGTCCACGGCACCCTCCGCCGCGCCCGCACCGACGATGGTGTGGAGCTCGTCAATGAAGAGGATGACATTCCCCTCGGAGCCCTCGATTTCCTTGATGACGGCCTTCAGGCGGTCCTCGAATTCCCCGCGGTACTTCGTCCCCGCGATCAGCGCCCCGAGGTCGAGCGCGAGGATGCGCTTGCCCTTGATGGTGTCCGGCACGTCGCCGTCCACGATCTTCTTCGCGAGTCCCTCCACGATCGCGGTCTTGCCCGTCCCGGCCTCCCCCACGAGCACGGGGTTATTCTTCGTCCTGCGGCAGAGGATCTGGAGAATGCGGCGGATTTCCTCGTTCCGGCCGATGACAGGGTCGATCTTCCCGCTCCGCGCCAGCGCCGTGAAATCCTGCGTGTACTTCTCGAGAGCCTGGTACTTGCCTTCCGGGTCCTGATCGGTCACGCGCTGGTTGCCGCGGAGGGCCTTCAGGGCCTTGAGGAGGTCCGGTTTGGCGACGGGGAGGAGCTTCTTCACCTCCGGTTGCTCGACGAGCGCGAGGAGGAGGTGCTCCGTCGCGATGTACTCGTCCTGCAGTTTCCCCGCCTCGGTTTCCGCGCTGTCGAGTGCTTTCTTCAGCTCCGGCGTGAGGTAGGCCTGTCCGCCGCCCGCAACTGTCGGGAGCTTTCGCAGTTCCGCTTTCAGGGCGTCCGCGAGCGCCTCCGGCTCCACTTCCAGCTTCTGGAGGAGGGAAGGGATGAGCCCCTCCTTCTGCTTCGCGAGCACGAGGAGCAGGTGGAGCGGCGTAAGCGCCTGATGGCTGAGCTCGTGCGCGAGCTCCATGGTGCCCTGGATGGCTTCGGCGGCCTTGGTGGTGTAGCGGTTAAAGTCCATAGCACCATGCAGTATAGCAAAAATGAGCGGTAAGCTTGAAGCCATAAGCCCTCAGCACGTCGTGCTCAGGGCCTATGGCTGAAGAAACAAGATGACGGGAGGGCGTTCAGCGGATTTTCGCAAATCTCGCCCACTTCGTGGTGATGAGGGCGCCGAAGGCGAAGAGCACGGCGGCCGCGCAGAGCAGCCATCCGACGAGCGGGACGAAGCTCACGATCTTGAGGACGAGGTAGAGAGCCAGAGCGATACAGAAGAGAACGGGCTTGCCCCACGACTTCTTGTAGTAGAGCGCGATGGCCTGTGCGAGCAGGACAGCCGTCAGCGGCTTGGCGAAGACGATGGTGAACGCATAGGTCATGATGATGAGGAGACCGATGGGGGCACCGATGATGGAAATCAGGAAGAGGAGTGCTGCGACGGGCGTCGCGGCGAAGTACAGGAATCCGTAGAGGAGGTTGGACCACGGATGCCGGAGGAGGGAGCGAGCGGCATCGGGGAAGAAGGTCTTGGAGAGGAGGAGGAGCAGGAGAATCGTGAGGGCGGCCGAGAGGACCACAATGATGCTGATGCCGGCGACGGCAGCCACGAAGCCCGTCTTCCCCGCTTCTGATACCGATTCCAGATTGGCATTCGTGAGGGAGGGGTCATACATGATCTCGCCCTGAATTTGTTTCCCCGAGAGAGGTTGTGCCTTGGGGAGCCAGTAGCGCACGCCGCTCATCAGCTTGGCCTGCGGGCCGAGGGCAATTTTCTTTCCTGCGAGGACCGCCGGGCCATCCACGGAACCGTTCACGGTTACTTCGCCAGCGCGGAGATCCGTCTTTCCTTTGGTGATGCCGGAAAAGAGAACGTTGCCGCCACGCGCATACGTCGTGCCGTTCACCGTTCCTGCGATGCGAATATCCCCGCCGGCGACGAGCAGATCCCCCTCCACCACGGTTCCTTCGCGGATATCGATGGTCCCTCCCACCACGACGAGGTCGCCGTGCACAGTGGAATGGACACGCACCTGGCCGCCTGCGATGCGCAGGTCGCCTCCTACGTCATTTTCGATGTAGAGGTTGCCGGCTCCCGCGAGAATGTCCTGCTTCACTCCCGCGTTCACGGTCACTTCGCCGCCGGCGACGAGGAGGTCCCCGCTCACCGGCTCATCAATTGTCACATTCGACCCGGCGAGATAGGCATTATCACGGATGGGGCTGGTAATCGTGAGATTCTCCTCACCCTGCAGCGTGGCGGCGAGAGCCGGCAGAGCCAGGAGCGAGAGGAGAGTCGCACCGAGGATAAGGGGGAGAGGGCGTCGCATGGAGAAAGAGGGGAAAGTCGTGCCGATTCTAGTGAGTGCGGAAGCGGTTCGCACTTGTATTTTTCGGAGGATTCGGTGCGCGATAGCAGAATGCCAGCGGAAATTTGCAGGAAGGGTGCGTTTCTCAGTGCTTGTTCGGCAGAAGTGCTTTGCCTACTATTGAACCACCTTATGCCCATTGAACTGACAAGCGCGGAGATCAGTCTCGCTGAGAAGCTCTCAGCGCATGCCAAGGATGCCTGTGCGCTCGTGGGCCTCAAATGCCAGAAGTCCGAACCGAAGCACTTCTACCTGACGGTGCATCGCTATTTCGGGCGCATTTCGGGGATGACCACAGAGGTGGACCGCTGCATCGACTGGTGCCTGAGCAAGGGGAAGCTCGTCTTCACCGCACAGCGGTTCGGCAACTGGTGCCAGAAGAAGATGCAGTGGGACAGGGAAGACCAGATCGCGCGGCAGGAGAAGGAGAAGCTCAAGACCGGCACGGAGTTCGAGAAGGCAGATTACGAGCGGCGCTTCGGCAGCGGGGACGACCGCGCACCGCAGGGAAATCTCTAGTACCCTCGGGACCTTCGTTTTGCTGTCTCCTACGAGCAACCGGGGCGAGCAATGCGAAACAAAATGCGCTCTAGCCACACAACAGAAGTTTTGCTGTATCCTACGCATGACCGGGGCGTAGCTCAGTTGGCTAGAGTGCCTGCTTTGGGAGCAGGAGGTCGCGCGTTCGAGTCGCGCCGCCCCGACCATTCGATTCACTCACTCCGTTCGTTCACTCATGGCAAGCCACACTGTCGTGAGAACGAAAGCGCGACGAGAAGTTTACCCTGAGCGAGTCCCGCACGTGCGGGACGAGTCGAATGGGAGTCGCGCCGCCCCGACCATCCGGCTTCGTCTGCGGACTACGCCGAGATGTTTGTTCGAAACATCACACCTCCGCAGGAGGAATCTTGATCTTTTTGACGGGAATAATGTGCTGCTGATATTTCTCGATGAAGTGACGCAGGTCGTCCGTGTAGCGCTCGGGATTTTTGAGAATGGCGTCCCGCAGCTCCGGGAGACCGAAGACCTCGATGCCGGAGGACTCTCCGTCACAGAACCGGATGGCTCCGTCGTAGTAGCCAATGATGAAGGTATTGATGAACGGTTGCAGGATATCCTCCTCCTTCGTCTTCCGGACGGAGGGGTAATGCGTGACGAGTTCCGTCTTCTTGAAGATGCCGATGATGCCGAGGTTCGTCGAGGTGACGGCGCGGGCGAACTCGTCATCCGGAAGCATGACCGCGGGGATGCCGAGCTCCTCCGCGCATTCCTTCACGAGCGTGACGTGCACGGTATGACCATGGAGAATGTGTCCGCCGATCGTCTTGTCGTAGAGGCCCGCGTTGTGCATCTTGATGAGGCTGCGCTTTTGGACGTAGACGCGTCCCTGCGAATTCATGAGGAGGACGCGGATGGTCTTCACCTTCTTCGTGATCTTCCTCTTTGCTTTGAACTCCGCCTCGATCTCGCGGTAGAACTTTGAGCGCTCCTCCACGCCAATCAGGCGATCCTGCAGATCATACACATCGAGGAGTTCTTCCATGTTTCCATCATACCGCCTTCTTCCGAAGATAAACATGCTTTACTGCGTGGAACGCAGACTCCTGCGTATCTTCAGGTAGACCTTGGGGTCGCGGCTCTGGGTTGTACTTCGTCCCTGTCCACGGAGCCTCAGGGCATTTCGCTCTGCAGACGCCTCGAAGCCATGGCGCATCCGCGCGGAGATGTTCGCGCGCCTCACTGCCTCCCGTTCCTCTCTGAGTCGGAGACGCTCGCGTTCCTTCTCCCGCTTCTCGGCCGTCCGCTTCTCCTGCTGCAGCTGATTGACGCACTCCCGGATCTTGAAGAGGAGGGCTCCCTGTCCCTGCAGATCCCCCTGACCGAAATTGAAGCGTGAGCGGCACTCATCTTCAAAACGCTGGAGATCCTCGTCCACCGGGGAAGTGACCGGAAGGGTGGAGCCCGTCCCGGAGGAGTCACTATCGGCGGCCAATGCGGGTGCAGTGAAGGAGAGGGCCAGAAGAGCGGCACTGAGGGCAAGGGGGAGAGTTTTCATACGCATAAGGCAATTTTCCCATCTCAAGGGGGCTGCGGCAACGAATCGGGGCTGACAAGGGACAGAGGTGCTGGCTTGGTAGGCCTGACGGTATACTGCCTTCGTGCAACTTTCCGCGCCCCTCAAGGATGTTCTGCGCACGACGCCGCAGCACTGGCAGGCCCTCGAAGGGATGGGCCTGAAGACGGTGGAGGATCTCCTTCTCTACCTCCCACGGAGCCACGAGGACCTGAGCCAGATCCAGACGCTTGCGACCGCGGCGCTCGATGCGAAGGTGACGCTTCGCGGAACCGTGGAGAATATCAAGCTCATCCGGACACGACGGGGGAAGTCCCTCGTCACTGCGCGCTTCATCGACACGGATGGCGCGACGGCGGAGATCGTCTGGTTCAATCAGCCGCACGTGAAGCGCATGCTCCGCGAGGGCGGGGAGGTGGTGCTCACGGGGAAGCTGATTGAGGAGGGCTATAAGCTCAAGATGCAGAGTCCCCAGTTCGAGCAGGCCGGGATGCGCCCCCTCGTCCATGCGGGCCGGCTCGTGCCCATCTACCCGCAGCACGATATCATCTCCACCAAGTGGCTCCGCGAGAAGATGGTCCTCGTGAAAGAGGCCATCGAGCAGCTCTCCGAGTCACTCCCGGAGCCCGTAATCCGCGAGGAGGGGCTCCTCTCGCGGAAGGATGCCATCCGGGCGCTGCACTTCCCCGAGAAGCCGGAAGAGGTGGAGCGCGCCATGCAGCGCATCGCCTTCGAGGAGATGTACCGGATCCAGATGGCCGCACTCGAACGCAAGCGTGACTGGCAGGGGGCGCGGCAGGAGCGGCTGAAGATTCCCATGGATGCCGCGTTCATGAAGCTCTTCTTCCAGTCACTCCGCTTCACCCCGACGGGAAGCCAGAAGATCGCTATCTACGAGATCCTGCGGGACATGGAGAAGCCCGAGCCGATGTCGCGCCTCCTCGAGGGGGACGTCGGTTCCGGCAAGACGCTCGTAGCGACGGCCGTGATCGCGCACGTGCTCTACCACGGGGGCCAGTGTGCACTCATGGTGCCGACGGAGGTGCTCGCACGGCAGCACGTCGAGACGATGGGGAGGCTGCTCCTCAAGTTCCACACGTTCCTCGAACAGGAACGCGCAGTGGGGAAATCGGTTCCTGCCCGCCGCCTGCCGCCCGTCGTAGCGCTCCTCACGGGCTCCATCCCTCCGCAGGAGGCGCTGAAAATCAAGCGGAATCTCAGCGAGGGGTTCATCGATCTCCTCGTGGGCACGCACGCGCTCATTCAGGACAGCGTGTCTTTCCGCGATCTTAAGTTCGTCGTCGTGGATGAGCAGCATCGCTTCGGCGTGGAGCAGCGCCAGCGCCTGCAGGAGAAGGGGAGTCCGCACTTCCTCGCGATGACCGCCACGCCCATCCCCCGCACGCTCGCACTCACGGCCTTCGGGCATCATGATCTCTCCGTCCTCCTCGAGAAGCCCGGGCACCGCCAGAAGATCCACACGAAGGTCGTCGCCCCCGGGGAGCGCGTCGTCGTGGAACGCTTCATCGATCATGAGATCGGACAAGGGCGACAGGTCTTCGTCATCTGCCCGCTCATCGAGGAATCCGGGAATGAGGAGATGCTCGATGTGAAGAGCGTGAAAGCGGAGGAGAAGCGCCTGAAGGAGAGCTTTCTGCACCGGCGGATCGCCATTCTCCACGGGAAGATGGCGGCGCAGGAGAAGACGGAAGTCATGCGCCTCTTCAAGGAGCGTGCCTTCGATTTGCTCATTTCCACGTCCGTCATCGAAGTGGGCATCGATGTCCCGAATGCGACCGTCATGCTCATCGAGGGGGCGGAGCGCTTCGGGCTCGCGCAGCTCCATCAGTTCCGCGGGCGGGTGGGGCGGGGCGAGCACCAGAGCCATTGTTTCCTCTTCACCACCACGCCCGAGCAGGCGCGCTCGGTGCGCCTAAAGGCGATGGAGGAGCATGACAGCGGTTTCCTGCTCGCGGAAATTGACCTGAAGATCCGGGGGCCGGGGGAGCTCTTCGGCACACGCCAGAGTGGCGTGGCCTTCGACAGGCTCATCGGCTCTTTCTGGAGTCCGGAATTCATCGTCCGGGCACGCAGGGCGGCGGAGAAGGCGCTCGCTGTGTAAGGTGATTTTCCGTTTGTCAGGCTACGAAGCGCTGCTAGACTGATCCAGACGTACACTTTTTTTCTATGGCGACCCCTCCTCCTCCGCCGCCTTCCGATCAGGCCAATCCACCCCGTCCAGGGGATCCTATCCCGGCAGGAGGACTCGACCCGACGCAAGTCTTCGGCACTCCCCCCCCGCCTCCCCCCCCGCCTCCGCAGGCGCAGCAGTCTGCGGCAGGGCAGCAGGACGGAGCAGCCGGCGCAATGCCGCCGGACGCCGGTCCGCCTCCGCCCCCGCCGGGCACCGTTGCGACGAAGGAGATGGGCTATGACGATGAAGATCTCCGCATCCTCGGCGAGGTGGGCAACTATCGGTTCGGGAGTATCACCGTCACGCTCTCGAACGAGGGCATTCCCGTGCCGACCCATCCGGAAACCAACTTCGACGAGCAGAAGTTCCTCACCTTCCTTCGTGGCAGCATCTCCCTCACCCGTGACGAGAAGTGGAGGATTATTCAAGCCATTCCGAAGCTCTCGCAGTTCCAGATCGACGAACTCCAGAAGATCCTTGAGGAGGAGAAGAAGAAGTTTGCGGAGTTGAGCCCGAAGCACCTCCTGCAGCTCAAGCGGCTCGAGGAGAAGCATGTGGAGGACTGGAAGGATCTCCAGGCCATCTCCCAGCAGCAGAAAGCGCGCGGGCAGGAAACGCAACAGGCGGAGGAGATCCGCAAGCAGCTCGGCCTCTAGAGCACGTTCCGCCGGTAGAGGAGAAACACAGCAACGCCGACGAATGCGAGGAGGAGTCCGCTGAGGAAGCCGCCGTGTCCTTTGCGGTGGATGCCTGTCAGAACGAGGAAGAGATAGGCGGCGAGCGTGAAGCTCAGGACGAGCGGGGAGAGGAAGAGCCCCTCCACGTAGGGAATGGAGAAGGGGAGCGAGCGCTGATACTGGTAGGAGCCGACGGCGTAGACGAGGAAGTACCAGGCGACGAGCCAGCCCGCATAGAGGCGGAGCGTATCAAGGAGAGGGAAATAGAGCGGCTCGGCTGGAGTATCGGCTGATGGGAGTTCCGGCGGGGGGGCGACGGGGGAGAAAGACACTTCCGTTGGCGTCGTGGAGGGGGCGTCGGGGGCAGCGGTGCTCTCGCGCTCGAACGGCATGGGAGGGAACTCCTGCCCTGCGAGGGCCTTCTCCTCGATCGTGTCGGGCTCCAGGCGCATCTCCCGGAGCGCCTCGCGTGCCGCCTGCAGACTCAGGGCATCGATGGTGCCTTCCTGTATCTTCCCGTCCGATCCGTGCGCCGAATACGTGAAGAATGGCATGGCGCTATCCTACCAGACCAAAAGGGGGTGGAAAGGGGTTGACGCTCAGGGCTGCGGCACTTCGTTTGCCTTGAGATTGGCTGCAATGTAGCTCACGGCGTTTTCCAGTGCAGAGGGAGCGGAGATCTCGAAGTGCTGGTTGCCGCTCCACTCGCGGTAGGCGATGATGAGCGACCCCTGCGCGCGGACCTGCCCGTCCGTCGCGTGCTTCGCCGCCACGGATCCGGAGACGAGGCTCACGACGATGGGGCCATCCCCTATGCTTTGGATTTCTTCCGAGCTGACCTCGACGTGCCAGAGGGCAGAGGTCGTGGTCCCGAAGGACTTGTACCACCAGTTGCGGTGGACGGGCATGCAGAAGCCGATGTGTTCCGTGCAGTACTGCTGCGTCCAGTTCTCCGCGGAGAGGTTCTGCTTGGCCATAGAGGTCACGCGTGCCTGGAAAGCGGGGGAAGTCGGCGTCTCTGTCCGTTCTATTTCTTCTTCAGGCTCGCTCGAGGAGACGGGGGAAGCGCTGCTGAGCTTTGCTGCCGAGGAGGCAGGGGAAGTCGGAGTCTTTGCCTGCCCCGCAGCGGAGGAGGCAGGGATGGCGGGAGAGGGCGCCGAGGATGCCTTTGAGGAAAGGGTGGCTGAGGAGGGAGGAGAGGAGGAGAGAGAGGAAACAGACGACGAGGAACCTGCGAGGAGCCGGATCTTCTCCACACGCATGATCATGCCACCCTCCTCCACGGTTGGGCGAAGGGAGCCGGTCACTTCTGCCATCTCGCCCACGTACCCGTTGAGATCCACACTCGCACTCTCCAGGAGGATGAAGCGATTATCGGGGAGCTCCATCTTGTGGCTGCCTTCCATGTAGATGCTGATCCCTGCCGGGCGCACGATGCCCGTGTAGGTGACATTGTGCGTCTCAATGATCTGCGTGCCGGAAGAGGTGTCCTGCGGAGAGGAGAAGGCCTCCTGGCCATTGGCCGGTATCGTCTCCAGTTCGTCCGGCGTTTCTGCGCCGCAGGAGAGGAGCAGGAGGGAAGCCAGTGCGAGACCGAGGGGGAGCGCACGCATAAGTCGATGAGAAATGGCAGCTCATTTTAGCGGACTTTTGGGGAGAGTAAATCTGGAAATGATATCTTCCTCAGCATGAAAAAGGCGGCCGAAGCCGCCTTTCCATTGCATTATCTGAGATGTTCACTTGAGGAGACCGTCAATCGCCGTCTTGAAGTTCGCGATCGGTTGCGCGCCAGACACCATGACCGCCGCCTTCGTCTTGTTGTTGTAGATGATGTTTCCCGGCGTTCCCTGCACACCGGCATCCACGCCCGTCTGCATCATGTCGTCGATCTTCTGCGCGAACTTTCCGCTGTCCAGGCAGGTCTTGAAGGCAGCCTCATTGAGACCGATGGCCTTCGCGTACGCGCCGAGCTGCGAGTTATCCGAACCCTTCTCGTAGAGCATGTCGGTCATTGCCCAGAATTTATCGTTGCCGCCCAGCTCCGTTGCACACTCCGTTGCCTCAGCCGCCTTCTGCGCATTGGCATGGAAGGAGAGCGGGTAGTGGCGGAAGACCCAGTTCACCTTGCCGTCGTAATCATCGACGGCCTGCTTGATGGTCGGATGGACGCGGGCGCAGAAGGGACACTCAAGATCGGAGTACTCAATAATGGTAATGAGCGCGTTCGCAGTTCCACGGAGGTGTTCCTTCGCGTCAGGCACCTGCACATTCTGCACCGATGGCGCGTCGGGGGCGGCGGCGGAACTCGGCGTCGGTTTTCCGGCTGTCGGCTGCTTCGGCTGTGCGACACCGGTCGGAGACGGCAGAGAACCGGAGAAGTTGACCGTCTTGGCGGCCGTGAAGCCGACGATCACTCCGATGAGCACCATCGAGAGGCCGAACCAAAACTTCGCGGGATCCTGTTGCATAGACATAGAAAAAGAAGGGAAATGAGTGCGGCCAGTATAGACGATCGGACTTTGATTGCCAGTGAAATTTTTGTGAAGGCACCTCGCACATCACTCTGTTAATACGACGCGTTGTCAATGGATTTCCCTTGTCCCTTTCTATCACTGCCCGATCGCACTCGCATGGAGGGCATACTTCCGCGGGATGGAGGCAGGCATCCCCGTGTAGCGCGAGATAATGACGTTCTGCTCCACCTTTCCATCTGCACGAGTGACGTTCTGGACCCAGGCAATTTCATTCCCCTTCAGCTTGTTGCGTCCCGCATAGGAGAAATCTGCCGGTTCTCTCCCTGCGAAGAAGGGGCCCCGGAGATCCACGATCCTGCCATCCGGCGTTCCGTAAATATTCACCACTGCTTCCGTCCCTTCGTCATAGGCCTGCAGGAGGAGGTAATTGCCGGAGTCGTTGACGAACGTGAGATCCTGCTGCCCGGGGAAGACGGTTGCGTCGATGCCGACACCATATTTCTCGTAGTAGGACACGTAGAGGCTGTGGTTTGCGCGCTCCTGCACCGTGAAACCCGCCGAGACAATTGCCCGGAAGACGGTCGTGGATGCCTGGCAGATGCCCCCGCCGGGCGCCATGCGGAGCTCACTCCCTTCAAAGATGACTTTGGCGAGCTTCCATCCGCGGCTCTCCGTCACCGGTCCGTCGAGTGTTGCATTGAAGGAGAAGGTGGCACCGGGAGGCACGAGCGTATTGCTCACATGCTCGCGGAGAGCTTTTTGAACATTGGAGATGCGTGCTCCGGGTGAGCCGCGGAAGTCCGAGCGTCCGGTGCCGAGCAGCGTGAGGGCGCCGAGGTCCTGTCCGGAGGTATTGTGGATCGGCCCGCCGCTTTCCGTGAGGAGCAGAGCTCCGCTCCCCACGCCCTGGGTGAGCGCAGAGGAGAGCATCTCCACCGTTTCCGGGATATTGGCGACATACCCCGCACGCGCGATATCGTCGGTGATGACACGCTGAATTTCTTTCTCCTGCTTTACCTCAGTGAGCGTGATGCCTTTCGGCGGAATCACTCCCTCAATTCCTTCCCGCATGAGATAGTCGCGCATGCGCTGTTCATCGAGACGGAAGTGCGCCTCCGTTTCCGTGAAGGAAGGAGATATCCAGGAGGGATACTTCTGAAGATTCACCTCCCAGCGTCCATAGGCAGGATTTGTTGCCGTCTCCAGCGCGACAACAACACGTTGTCTCTGGAGGGAGCGGAGCTCCTCGAGCGCCGAGACCAGCTGTGACAGGGGGGGGATAACGAGTTGATGCTGTGCGAGTCTCCTCTGGAGTCGCTGTGCCACTCTCACGAAAGGAGAGGAGGGGGGAGGCTCTTCCCTCATGAAGGCCAACGCTGCGACATTACCGAAATGCAGCGCGAAGCCCGAGCGGTAATCGAAGGCCGGACTGCCGAAGGAACTTTGACGCGTGGGCCCGAAAATAAAGAAAAATCCGATGCCGAGGAGCGCGAGGGGAACGCCGAGATAGTGCTTATTTTTGTTTTTCTTCATGGTTTTTTGTGTTCGTCGTATATTATAATATAATTTGCTTAATTAAGCAAATACATTTTAAATAAGCAAATAAAGGACGAGAAGAAGAGGGCGCCGGGAGAACGTGGCTCTTCACGCGAAGCTCGCCATAGCGAGCGAAGTGTGGTGGAGCTGAGGGGATTCGAACCCCTGATCTCCGCAATGCGAATGCGGCGCTCTACCAACTGAGCTACAGCCCCAGAGTGACGACATGCTACAGAAATGGCGGGAGAGACTCAATGAATCTCTCCTTTTCTGCCTGAGAAAGAATTGCTATGCTCTCCGCCGACGTTGTGGCCCGGTAGCTCAGTTGGTAGAGCACTCGCCTGAAGAGCGAGGTGTCGCCAGTTCGATCCTGGCCTGGGCCACCATCCGGCTTCGCTCCGCTTCGCCGCGATGGTTCTTTTGGTACCCATTCGACAGAGCGCGGCTGCTCCCCTTCGGGCCCGAGAGGCCCTCAGGGCCTTCGAATCTTTGGCGATACTTGAAGTGCGGTGGTTTTCGGCTACGATGAAATGACGTACCCATTATTTCATGAACCTCATGAATGCAACGACGATGAACGGCCTCACGACTCAGGAAGTGAAGGAACGTCTCCTCGTCGATGGACTCAATGAACTCCCGAGCGCGAAGAAACGCAGCGTCCTCTCGATTGCATTCGATGTGGTGCGGGAACCGATGTTCCTGCTCCTCGTTGCCTGTGGGGCGATTTACCTCCTCCTCAGGGACAGGGAGGAGGCATTGATGCTCCTCGCCTTCGTCTTCATGGTGATGGGAATTACGATCTACCAGGAGCAGAAGACTGAGCGTGCGCTCGAGGCCCTCCGGGATCTCTCCAGCCCCCGCGCGCTCGTTCTGCGGGAAGGGCAGCGGCTGCGCATTCCGGGAAAAGAGGTTGTGCGCGACGATCTCGTCTTCCTCTCCGAGGGGGACAGGGTTCCGGCGGACGGCCTCATCCTCTCTTGTACGAACCTCTCTGTCGACGAATCGCTCCTGACGGGAGAATCCGTCCCCGTAAGGAAGGCCGTGTGGAATGGCAAGGAGGTTGCAGGAAGACCGGGAGGAGACGACAGGCCTGTGGTGTACTCGGGCACCCTCGTGGTATCGGGAAAAGGAACCTGCAGGGTATCGGCGACTGGCGTACGAACGGAAATTGGCAAGATCGGGAAAGCGCTCCAGACACTGGAGACCGAGGACACGCTCCTTCAGAAAGAAATCCGTTCTGTTGTGCGGAAGATTTCCATCATCGGAGCGACACTCTGTGCCTTTGTCGTGGTGCTCTACGGTCTCACGCGGGGGCACTGGCTTGAGGGATTCCTTGCGGGCTTGAGCCTCGCCATGGCGATGCTGCCCGAGGAATTCCCCGTCGTCCTCACGATCTTCTTCGCGCTGGGTGCCTGGCGAATCTCCAAGCGAGGAGTGCTCACCCGAAGGATCCCGGCTGTCGAGATGCTCGGAGCCACCACGGTACTGTGCGTGGATAAGACTGGTACTCTCACGCTCAACACCATGTCTGTGGATCAGATCGTGGCCGGAAAGCAACTGATCGAGCATCCACTCTCCCTGAGCGAACTCCCCGAGGATTTCCATGAAATCATCGAGTTCAGCATTCTCGCGAGTCAGAGCGACCCGTTCGATCCCATGGAAAAGGCATTCAAGCGCCTCGGCGAGGAATTTTTGAAGGGGACGCACCATCTTCATTCTGATTGGACACTCGTGCGCGAGTATTCGCTCTCCCCACAGCTCCTTGCGATGTCGGAGGTTTGGAAATCCCCAAATGGCAGAGAGTACATTATCGCCTCTAAGGGGGCACCGGAAGCGATCATGGATCTCTGCCACCTCGATGAAGACACAATGAAAACCATCCGTGATCATATTCATGTCATGGCCCGTGAAGGACTGCGGGTTCTCGCAGTTGCGAAAGCGGAGTTCCGGAAGCAGGACTTACCCGGGAAACAACATGATTTCTCCTTCTCCTTCCTCGGCTTGATGGGACTGGCGGACCCCATCCGCCCCACGGCTCCCGCAGCCATCCAGGAATGCAGAGAGGCGGGGATTCGCGTGGTTATGATCACCGGCGACCATCCCACGACCGCAGAGTCCATCGCGAAGAAAATCGGGCTCTACCGGGAGGGGGCATTAATGACCGGCAAGGAGCTCGAGACGATGGATGATGCGGAGCTTCAGAGGCGCATTCAGGACACGACGGTCTTTGCGCGGATCGTCCCCGAACAGAAGTTGCGGCTGATCGCCGCCTTCAAGCAGGCAGGCGAGGTGGTTGCCATGACGGGGGATGGCGTGAATGATGCGCCCGCCCTCAAGGCCGCGCACATCGGAGTGGCCATGGGAGGCAGGGGAACGGATGTGGCGCGAGAGGCTTCGGCGCTCGTTCTTGTGGACGACGATTTCTCCTCTATCGTGCAGGCCGTGCGCATGGGCAGGAGAATATTTGAGAACCTGCGCAATGCCATGGCTTACATCATCGCGATTCACGTGCCTATCGCGGGGCTCTCTCTCATCCCAATCGCGCTCAAGTGGCCGCTTGTCCTGTCGCCTATTCATATCATGTTTCTGGAACTCATCATCGATCCTGCCTGTTCCGTTGTCTTCGAAATGGAGCCGGAAGAACAGAATATCATGCACGTCTCGCCGCGGAACCCCCGCGAGCCAATGTTCAGGAAGACCCTGCTGCTCCTGAGCCTCCTCCAGGGGTTCGTCGTCCTTGGCATCGTGCTCCTCGTATTCGGAGCGAGCCTCTCACACGGTCTCATCGTTCCCGAGGCGCGAGCTCTGACCTTCGCGACACTCGTCATTGCGAACATCGGTCTCATCCTCGCCAATCGTTCTCGCACGAGAATGGTCCTCGAGAGCGTCCGCGCACCGAATCCGGCAGTTTGGTGGGTCATCGGGGGGGCAGCTGCCGTACTCGTGTGCATCCTCTCTCAGCCAATGTTACGACGCCTCTTCCAGTTCGCAGCTTTGAGTGTTTGGGATCTCTTGCTTGCGATCGCGGCAGGGCTGCTCAGCATCTCCTGGTTTGAGCTGATGAAATACCTCCACAGGCACTCGCCCTCCGCCCGGGAGTCAAGCAGTCAATGAATGAAACTCCCTTCTCTACTGCAGAGGGATTCCCAGCGCATTCGAGAGCTGGAAAGTGAGCCCCATGAGGAAGACATTCAGCAGGTTCTTGTACACCTCCTCAATCTCGGTGGGATTGCCCGGTGCGAAATAGACAGGTCCACCGGAGGTTCCCACTATCTCGGTGCAGATGTCCGTGCATGTGTCAGTCCCACTGAATGCGGGATCGCATTCCTCTCCCCGTGCGGGATCAATGACGCCGTCGCCACAGAACGCCAGCAGGCAGGACGGGCGGCAGGCGGCATCGGGCTCATTGGAGTTGGCGGCTCCATCGTCACATTCTTCGTTACTGTCTGTCGCCTGGTCTCCACAGAAGGGAAGGAGGCAAGTGGAGCGACAGTGGTCGGGGAGAGAATTACTGTTGTTCGCTCCTGTGTCGCACTGCTCGCCAAGTTCCGGGGTGCCGTTTCCACACACGGCGGGGCTGCCGGAACTCTCGGAAGAACTCTCCTCCGCGGCAGCACTGGATTGCGGGGGGGAATAGACGCAAGAGAGTCCGCCTGTCAGCCGGATAGCCGTGACGGCGGCGTTCCTGTTCTCATACCAGACGGTATCGAGCATGTCCCTGCCAATGATGGCCTTGGCACCTGCGAGAGTGCAGTCAGCTGCTCCGGAAATATTCAGAGCTGCATAGGCGTGCGTGCCTCCGGGACCTCCTGTTTCCTTCAAACAGCAGGCACCGCTGGGATCAGTCGGACCACCCGTGCAGCCACCCCCTTTGCACGGATCAAAGTAATCCTGCGCAGAGGCAGCAGTGAAAAGGGAAAAGAGGACAAAGAGGACGGAGATTCCCGTCCACCAGTTTGGAGTGGGGGTTCGATGCGGCATAGCGGTAGGGAAGTGTACCCCCTGCTCGTTTGGCCGCAACGACCCTTTTTGAGGTGGCATTGCATGAATAGTGGATTATTGTGTGAGCTCACAGACGATCGTCGATGCGCATGCCACCGATGAAGACCTGTTTCTCTTCTGCTTTCGCGCGCCTCACGAGCGGCAGGAGCCCGATCTTCTTCAGCACATCGCGGAAACGCTTGAGGCCGCCCACACTCTCGAAGCGCGTCATCTTCGTGAACTGCTCAAGGCGCTTCCCATGGATGATGATCGTCCCATCCTCTCTCTTCTCGACAGAGAAATCGACCATGCGGGAGGAAGCCACCTGCGGGTGCAGCACCGGGACCTTCACTCCTTTCTTTCCGGACGATATCCTCTTCGTCCGCTCAAGAAGCACGAGGGGGAGGAGCTCCTTCACGAGGGTTTCTGTTCCGCTCTTCGTCGCTGCGGAGATCGCCGCTGTCACGGGAATCTTCGCCTTCTTCAGCGTCTGCAGGAGCGGAGCGAGTGGCGAGAGTGAAAGGTCGGTCTTGTTGAGGACGACGAGCTCGCGCTTTCTCGTGAGAGTAGGGGAGTACGCGGCGAGCTCCCGGCGGGTGGCGCGGTAGTCCGCGATGAGGAGGCCGGGTTCGAAGGTGCCGTCGGGGGAGAGGCACCGGCTGAGGTCGAGGAGGTGAACGAGGATGCCGCACCGTTCGATGTGACGGAGGAACTGATCCCCGAGCCCCTTCCCCTCACTTGCCCCCTCAATGAGCCCCGGCACGTCGCACAGGATGAAGCTGCGCCCGCCAACGTGCACGACGCCGAGATTCGGCACGAGCGTGGTGAAGGGGTAGGGGGCGATCTTCGGACGTGCGGCGCTCACGACAGAGATGAGCGTCGATTTTCCCACGCTCGGATAGCCGATGATGCCCACGTCCGCGACGAGCTTCAGTTCCAGTTTGATCATCCTCTGCTCACCCGGCTCCCCCTTCTCCGCGAAGTCCGGCTTGCGACGAATGGAGCTCTTGAAGTGCGCGTTCCCGTAGCCTCCCCGCCCGCCATGGACCACCACGACGCGATCGCCGGAGTCCTTCAGGTCCGCGACGAGTGCGCCGCTCTTGGCATCGGTGATCATCGTCCCGGGAGGAACGGGGAGGAGCAGGTGTTCGCCGTCCTTCCCGTGGCAATCCTTTACCTGGCCGTTCCCGCCGTCCTGCGCATGGAAGCGCTTGCGTGCCGCGAAGTTGCTCAGGGTATCGGTATTCGGATCGGCGATGAGGATGACGTCCCCGCCCCTCCCACCGTCCCCGCCATTCGGACCGCCCTTCGGGATGTACTTTTCCCGGCGCCAGCCGACGCAGCCGTGCCCGCCGCTTCCCGCGGAGACATCGATGGTGGCTTCGTCGAGGAACATGGAGACAGTATAGAGAAGGAAAGGGGAGAAGGTTCGTATTTCCTTCTTGACCATGGGGACTTGGCACTCTAAACTTTCGAGTGCTAACCCTTCTTTCTATGTCCAAAATCATTGGAATCGACCTCGGGACCACAAATTCCTGCGTTGCTGTCGTCGAGGGCGGCGAGCCCGTCGTCATCGCGAACGCAGAAGGCAATCGCACGACGCCTTCCGTCGTCACCTACAAAGATGACGGGGAAATTCTCGTGGGTGTGACAGCCAAGCGGCAGGCGGTGACCAATCCGAAGAGTACGGTGTATTCCGCCAAGCGCTTTGTGGGACGTCGTTATGATGAGGTCAGGGAAGAGGCCAAGCGCATGTCCTTTCCAGTGATCGAGGGAAAGGAAGGACGCACGGTCATGGAGGTGAATGGCAAGAAGATGCTCCCGCAGGAAGTGAGCGCGCAGGTGCTCCAGAAGCTAAAGAGAGATGCCGAAGCCTATCTGGGCACGAAGGTCGAGAAGGCGGTCATTACGGTGCCCGCGTACTTCGACGACTCCCAGCGGCAGGCCACCAAGGAGGCAGGCGAGATTGCGGGAATGGAGGTGGTGCGCATCATCAACGAGCCGACGGCTGCCGCGCTCGCCTACGGTCTCGACAAGGGGCACGAGCACACGATTGTCGTGTACGATCTCGGGGGAGGCACGTTCGACGTGTCGGTGCTTGCCCTCGGTGAGGGCGTCTTTGAAGTCATCTCGACGAACGGCGATACGCACCTCGGCGGCGATGATTTCGATCAGTGCATCGTGGAGTGGATGCTCGAGGAGTTCAAGAAAGATCAAGGCATCGACTTAAAGAAGGACGCGATCGCCATGCAGCGCATCCGCGAGGCGGCGGAGAAGGCCAAGATCGAGCTCTCCTCGGCGACCCAGACGGAGATCAATCTGCCGTTCATCACGGCGGACAGTAGTGGTCCCAAGCACCTCGCGATCAAGCTCAGCCGCGCCAAGCTGGAGACGCTCGTCGAGAGTCTCATTGAACGGACGGTGCAACCCTGCGAGAACGCGCTGAAGGATGCCAAGCTCAAGATGAGCGACATCCACGAGGTGGTGCTCGTGGGAGGCATGACGCGCATGCCGGCGGTGCAGAAGAAGGTGAAGGAGCTCTTCGGTCGCGATCCGCACATGGGTGTGAATCCGGATGAAGTCGTGGCGATCGGCGCCGCGGTGCAGGGAGGCGTGCTCGGCGGCGACATCCACAAGGACATCGTGCTCGTGGACGTGACGCCCCTGAGCCTGGGCATCGAGACGCTCGGGAGCGTCGCGACGAAGGTGATCGAGCGCAATACGAAGATTCCGACGAAGAAGAGCCAGATCTTCTCCACGGCTGCGGATCACCAGCCGTCCGTCGAGGTACACGTGGTGCAGGGCGAGCGTGAGATGGCGGCGGACAATAAGTCCCTCGGCCGCTTCATTCTCGACGGCATCCCGCCCGCTCCGCGCGGCGTTCCCCAGATCGAGGTCACGTTCGACATCGACACGAATGGCATCCTGCATGTGACGGCCAAGGACCTCGGTACCGGCAAGGAGCAGCACATCGCGATCAAGGGCTCCACGGGCCTCTCCAAAGACGAAGTCGAGCAGATGAAGAAGGACGCCGAGGTGCACGCGGAGGAGGACAAGAAGAAGCGTGAGGCGATCGACATCCGGAACTCCGCCGATGCGCTCGTCTTCAACCTGGAGAAGCAGATGCGTGAGCACGACGCCAAGATCCCCGATGATTTGAAGAAGAAGGTGAATACCCGCATGAACGAGCTCAAGGATCTCCTGAAGAACAAGGATGCCTCATCGGAGGACATCAAAAAGGCGACCGAAAAACTCAGTGAGGAGGCGATGGAGATCGGGAAGATCGTCTACGAGGAGGCGAAGAAGAAAGAAGGAAAGGACGAAAAGGATGGAAAGGAAAAGAAGGGAAAAGTCGTGGATGCGGAAGTCGTGGACGAGAAGGACAAGAAGGAGGACAAATGAGCCGCAGCCAGGGAGGGTTGAAAAGCACTTGCGCCAATCTATGGCTCCATGGAGCCACGAAATCTGTTCTGAAGCATGGAAACTACAGCTTCCTCCCGATGTACTCCGCAAGCTCCACGAGGCGGTTCGAATAGCCCCATTCGTTATCGTACCACGAGAAGGTCTTCACGAGCGTGCCGCCTGTGGTGAGCCCCGTCGAACCACCGATGACTTGGGTGAGCGGAGCATCGATGATGGAGCTGCGCGGATCCATCACGTAATCCTGCAGAACGAGCGGGCGCGTCTCGTAGCCAAGAATACCCTTCATGCTGCCGTTCGCCGCCTTCTCGAAAGCAGCATTCACTTCCTCCACCGTTGTCGGCTTGGCCGTCACGACCGTGAGATCCGTAATGCTGCCCGTGGGGGTCGGTACGCGGATGGAGACTCCGTTCATCTTGCCCTTCAGCTCCGGAATGACGAGCCCGATGGCCTTCGCCGCGCCGGTGCTCGTCGGGATCATATTGATCGCTGCGGCCCGTGCGCGCCGGAGATCCTTGTGCGGCAGATCGAGCAGCTTCTGGTCGTTCGTGTAGCTGTGGATCGTCGTCATGAGACCGTACGTGATGCCGAAGGAGTCCTGAAGCACCTTGGCCATCGGCGCGAGGCAGTTCGTGGTGCAGGAGGCGTTGCTGATCACATGCATCTTCTTCGGATCGTAGGTCTCGTGATTCACGCCGATCACGAACGTCCCATCCACCTCATCCTTTCCGGGCGCGGAAATGATGACTTTCCTGGCACCGGCCTTGAGGTGCAAAGCCGCCTCCTCGCGCTTGGTGAATTTCCCGGTGCATTCGAGCACGATATCCACTTTGAGGTCCTTGTGTGGCAGGAGCGACGGGTCTTTCTCCGCCGTGAGGACGATATCTCCGTGCTTCGTCGAAAGCTTCCCGTCCTTGAACCCTGCCTCGGCATCGAAACGGCCGTAGGTAGAATCGAACTCAAAGAGGTGCGCGAGCGTCGGCCCGTCCGTGAGATCGTTGATGGCGACGACATGCACATCGGGGTGCTTCTCGAGAACGATGCGCAGCGCCTGACGCCCGATGCGCCCGAATCCGTTGATGGCGATGTTCATAGAAGAGAAGGGAATGTGATCGAAAGTATACCGATCAATCAGAGCCGTGCGAAGGTGTTCCGGAGGAGGAGCGTGTCCTCCTCGAGGAGCGGTGACTCGCACACCACGATGCCTTCGATTTTCCGCTTTTTCAGAACCTGCAGAAACTCCTTCCACCGCGCATCGCTCTTCCGGAGCGGCAGGTGCATCCGCTCACCCTTCGTCGTGTAGGCGATGCCGGAGTAGTGCATGTGCATGGACTTCAGGGACTTCTTGCCGAGTATTTTCTCGTAGAGATCGAACATCTCCTCCCACTCCTTCGCGGAATTGATCGCACCGTTCGTGCGGGCATGCATGTGCGCAGGATCCACGCAGGGATAGTTGCCGAACTCCTTGCTGATCTTCAGGACTTCTTCGAGCGTCCCGAACTGGGAAGCCTTGCCCATCGTCTCGTAGGCGAGGTTCACACGAGGAAAGACCTTGCTCTTGTTCTTCATGATGTCCTCCGTCGCGTGCCGGACACTGTCGAAAACTTTCTCCGGCGGGAGGCCGAGGTTGAATGCCGCATGTACGCAGACGGATCGGGCCCCGCAGAGCTCGGCCATGGAGAGGGCATCGAGCACGCGCCTCTTGCTTGCGGCGAGCTTGGCCTTGTCCGGGGAATTCAGATTGACGAAGTAGGGCGCATGCACGGTGAGAGTGATATTGAGTTCCTCTGCCGTCTCGCGGATCTCCGCCATGCGCTCCGGACTCTTCGGCACATTCTGGACCCACTCGATCTCCATGGCGGTGATGCCGAGTTTGTGTGCCCGAATCAGGCCCTCCACGGTTCCCCCCGGAGCGGGAGTGGAGTGGGGAGTGCCTGCAACGGCAAAGCGCAACATAGCAATCACAAAATTTAAATGCAGTCTACATCTGCGAGTTGTCCCGGGCGAAGCCGCGGCGGTCGCGACCACCTGTGGCGAAGCCGAGAGGCAGCAATGAAACGAAACATAATGCCAGTATACCGAATGGTGCAGAGCGCATGACGGAATGCTATTGTTGGCGCGGTCAGTTATTGGACAAAGTCATTTGTTCCTCTTCATTCTATGTATCTTGAATTGCTCGGATATGTGTCAGGTGGATTGATCACCATCGCCCTGTTACCGCAGGTCATCAAATCCTGGAAGACAAAATCGACCAAGGACATTTCCATTCCTTGGATGATTCTATATCAGACCGGATTGATCCTGTGCATCGCATATGGAGTCGGCATCGGCAGCATGCCGTTTGTCCTGACCACCATCGTGGAATTACTGATGGCAGCATCCTTACTCATTCTCAAATGTATCTATAAGTAGGTCTGCGATATACTTCGTCCGTGTCTCTCTCGAAAGACATCATGAATCAGGCGCTCGCGTCGAAGCAGGGCGAGCTCGCTTACCAGATCGTGGAGGGGCTCACTGATGCAGGATTTGACACATGGTGGGTTGGGGGAGGGGTCCGCGATATGCTTCTCGGGAACATACCAAAGGATATCGATATCGCGACGGAGGCCCTGCCCGACGAAGTATTGAGGATCTTCACGAATACTGTCGGCTCCCCCGGGAAGGCTCTCGGGAGCGTCATCGTGCGGCTCAAAGGCCTCAACTTCGAGGTGACGACGTTCCGTGAGGATGATGAGGCTTCCGACGGGCGACACCCCGAGGCGGTGGTCTTCGGGAAGCGTGGCCAGGACGCGAAGCGGCGGGATATCACTGTCAACGCCATATACTTCAATCCGATTTCACGCGATCTCTACGACCCCTTTCACGGAGAAGATGATCTCCTCGAACGCATGATCCGCTTCATCGGGGAGCCGGGTGTGCGTATCAAGCACGATGCCCTGCGCCTCCTGCGCGTGGTGCGCTTCCGCGCCCTCCTCGACGGCCAGTACCATCCGGACACGTACCGGGCGCTGCAGGAGCAGGCGGCGCTCGCGGAGGGGCTCTCCGGCGCACGGAAGCTCTGGGAAATGGAGAAGATGCTCCTCACTCCTCATCCCGATCGCGCCTACGAGGACCTCTGGGAAACACGCATCCTGCAATACATTTCACCCGAGCTCTACGCCTGCAAGGGCATCGCGCAGCCGAAGGATTTTCACCACGAGGGCGACGTGTGGGACCACACGTTGCTGGCACTCCGTTCCTTTCTCCCCGAGCACGCCATCGACGTGCGTATCGCCACGCTCTTCCATGATGTGGGGAAGGCGACGACCTTCTCGCTGCAGGAGCGCATCCGCTTCGATGCCCACGCGCCCATTTCTGCAAAAATTGCGAGTGAGGTCCTAGAGCGCCTTCAGTGCACTGCGCGGCGCCGCACCAAGGTGAGCTGGCTCATCGAGCATCATATGATGATGGGCTTCTTTCAGGAGATGCCCCCCGAGCGGAAGGCGCACTGGTACCACCATCCGTGGTTCCATGAGCTGACGGAGCTCTTCTGGCTCGACATCGCGGGGACGGACCCGCAGGACTATTCCCTGTACGGGGAGATTCTGCGGGATTATCACCAGTTTCTCGATGCCCATCCGCGTCCGGCCAAGCAGCTCCTCTCCGGTGATGAGATCATGGCAATTCTCGGGCTCACCCCCGGAGAGAAAGTAGGGCAGATCATCGCTGCGCTGCATGACGCACAGGTGAAAGGCGAGGTGACGAAGAAGAGCGAGGCGAGGGAGTTCGTCCGAAAAATGGTATAGTTCTTTCGTGGGCGAGTAGCTCAGTTGGTTAGAGCACGGGACTTATAAGCCCGCGGTCGGTGGTTCAATTCCACCCTCGCCCACCATTCGACTCGTCCCGCACATGCGGGACTCGCTCATGGCTTCGTCAATCAGCATCCAAAAAATACTTCGCTTATGGTGTGTTCCGCTCAACCGTTACGTTGTCACAATTGTGTTATGTAGCAAGAGCAATGATATTGCAGCAAATCATAGAGATACGGGAGAATCTCCCCCGACTACCCCCCCCTTACGCATGGAAAAATACAAGTATTTCCTTCAGAGGAAAGTTTGGACGTATCTCTCTGTTTCTCTCCTGTGCTCCGTTCTCGGCATCGCAGGAGCGGAAGCAGCCAGTTTCTACTGGGTCGGTGGTGTGCAGAACAGCACACAGTTCGAGGAACCCACGAACTGGTCCTCGGTGCAACGGGGAGCGCCTGGCTCGGCCGCACCGGGATCGGCGGACACAGCTGTTATGAGCTTCAGCGGTACCACCGTACAGATGCGGAGCGACGTAAACGTGAAAGGAATGATTCTCAATGAAGTCTGGACGGGCTCCGTCCTTCTGGGAACAGGGTCAATCACCGTCGGAACATCGGGTATCCGCATGGGGAGTGGCCGGCTCATCGGACCGGAAACCAACAACATCGCCCTTAATGGCGACTTTACGCAGACGGGAGGCATTGTGAGAATCGGTGACTACATGCTCACGCTGTCTGGGAGCATGGCAATCAGCGCCGATGCCGTATTCGTCTCAACGGGTACAGTGGTGTTTGATGGAACAACCCAGACACTCGATACCAGCAATAATCCTCTGACAAATCTGACAGTGGGATCCACTACCAGTCTGACGCTGACCAGTGATCAGAGCATCACAGGGACACTGCAGATCGATACCGGAGCAACACTCGATCTCGATTCGTACACGATCTATGCCACAGGGGCCACCATTATCAACTACGGAACTCTCACGGAAAACACGGGCAAGATCGAGCACACAGCCACCAACGTCCTGATGACCGATGTCGATTTCGCCGCCGAGAAGACCTCGTTCGTGCCGGGCGACTACGTCTCCCTCACCGTAACAGATAGTGATGAAAACATCGATGGAACGGCATTGGATACCATTACGGGATCGCTGGTGATCGGCTCCGATATGGAGACGGTAACCCTGACCGAAACGAGTAAGACCTCCGGGATCTTCCGAGGTTCTATCCAGATCTGGGGCTCGACGAACGTGGTTCCGGCTTCCCAGAACGGTTACCTCGAGCTGACAGCCGCTGGCACGATGACCTTCACGTACACGGACCAGCAGGATGCAGGGGCGAATAACGACGAGGCGTCCGTGACGGTAACGACCGCTTCCACGACCACGACGACATCGACGGGAGGAGGGGGCGGACGGCGCGGAGGTGGAGAGACGACGACTGTCAGTGCAAGCAACGAAGCGGTCGGTGGTGCAGCAGAAAGCGCGCTGCCGCAGGTGGGAGGTCATCTCCAGGTGTCCATCGAGGGGAAATCAGTGGTGCTCAAGGATGTCCCGGTGAGCGAATGGTTCGCAATGTACGTCGATGCACTTGTCGCAGAAGGGATCGTTTCGGGCTACAAGGATGCGAGGGGCAACCTAACGGGAGAATTTAAACCTGGGAACAACGTCACCTTCGCGGAGATCGCGAAAATGGCCGTGGAGGCAGCAGGTTTGGAACTGTCGAGCAACTCCCCGAAAAATCGCTCCGCAAAGGGACAATGGTCCGCGGGGTACATCGCTGCTCTGGAGGAGCGCGGGGTTTCCCTCTTCGCGGATCCTTCTCTGGACGTGAATGCCCCCGCTCCGCGCGGAGCGGTTCTGCAGATCGTCCTTGAGGCCTTTGGCCAGACGATCCCGGCAGCTCAGGGCGGCGTGTACTCGGACGTCTCTGCGGGCACCGCGCATGCCGGAGCCATCGAAGCTTCTACTCTGACCGGCATCGTCTCCGGGGATGACGGCAAGACCACCTTCCGCCCCAATGCGCCGATCAACAGGGCGGAGACCGCAAAGATTATCAAGAACTCGATGTCCGTTTTCGGGCAGTAGTTTCTTCCATCACCTCCTAGAACAGACGCCCCTCGGGGCGTCTATTTTTATTCTTTGAAAACTGTCTCCGAGGTCTTTGATCAATTTATAAAATATTGTACATTGATTCTATGGCTGTTCGGTCATTCATCGCTTCTGTGGCCCTGATAGGTTCCCTCTCACTCGTCTGCCCGACTCGGGCTTCCGCCCAGACATGGGATTTCCTCTTCGAGGATCTTCCGTTGTCCTCCGAGGATGGCGGAGGAGGGAATTGGGCGATCGACATCGGAGGATTCGCGGACACGGGAACAACCTGGAGCTTCCCGAACAGTGATACATGGGGCTATCTCTTCGAGGGTTTCTGAAGAGGAATATTCAAAAAAAGCCCCGACAAAAAAGACGGGAGGATTTATTCACGCCT